>NZ_DATJIY010000266.1:0-16125 GCF_035492835.1 Dinghuibacter sp. | reverse complement strand
TTTTGCGAAACGTTTCGCAAAACGGGGTAAAAGAGGCATCCCACCCCACGACACGGGGCCTACGCGCTTTGGGCGGAACGGTGATTCGCCCGCTAGGCCGTTTGCTCGATGATGGCGCCGGTGCGCTTGTGCTTGAGGATGCGCTTGGTTACGCCGAAGTGGGTTTGTTCTTCTTTGATCAGGTAATAGTCGTCGTCAAACGATACGAGCTCGCGCGCAACGTGGGAGTCGGCGGAGCCGCGCCAGACGGGGAGGGCGACCGGCTCCCAAAGCTTGGTCCGCGACGAGGCATAGGCGGCGTCGAGGATGGCGTTTACGACGTAGCCGTCGTAGAAGGTTTCCGAGGGGGCGGCGCCGGATTCCAGGGCGCGGAACATGTCGGTGAACATGTGGTTGTAGCCGAGGTCGTTGAGCTCATCGCCGACGGGGAATTGCCAGCCGGAGGCGCTTTCGGACTTCTCGGCCATGTAGGTGGCGTTGCGGCCGGTGGTGAATAGGTCGAAGCCGGTGCGCAGAAAGGAGTTCAGCCAGAGCGTGCCTTCGGTACCCATGACCTCGTCGCGCAGATCCATGCCACCGCGGAAGGTCCAGCTGACTTCGAACTGGCCGATGGCGCCGCTGTCATATTTCACCAGGCCGATGGCGTGATCCTCGGCGGCGATGGGTTTTACCTGGGTGTCCGCCCAGCACATCACTTCCAGCGGGCGGACGTCCTTGCCGATGAAGTTGCGGGCGATTTCCACGCAATGGCAGCCGAGGTCCAGCATACAGCCGCCGCCGGCCTTTTCGAGGTCCCAGAACCAGTCGCTGTGGGGACCGGGATGGGCTTCGCGCGACTTTGCCCAAAGGATGCGGCCCAGGGCTCCGGACCGGATACTGGCCTCCGCCTTAAGGAACTTGGGCGTATAAACGAGGTCTTCCAGGTAGCCATGGAATATGCCCGCCTTTTCGCAGGCCTGGAGCATCGCCAGCGCTTCGGAGGCCGTACGGCCCAGCGGTTTGGTGCAGAGCACGGCCTTACCGTGCTTACAACAAAGATCGACGGCTTCGGCGTGTAGGTAGTTGGGGAGCGCAATACAGACGACGCTGACGTCCGGGTGGGCGATCACGGCTTCCATGTCGGTCGATGCGTGGTTACAGCCATAATCGGCGGCGAACTTCCGTGCCTGTTCCTCCCTCCGGGAATATATCCCGGTGACCTTGTCCTTGCTGCGTTGCCCCAGCAGGGCATCCGCGTAAAAGCGTCCAATAAAGCCCGATCCGAGCATCGCTATCTTTTGCATACGTTCCTTTGGAGAAAGATAAGCATTTCCGGCGGCCCCGAGAGGCGACCGCCTGGGTAGGCGTTGCCGCCGGGGCGCCGCCGGCGCGGAAGTAAAATGTGGAAAAATATAGGAGAATACTAAATAATTTAGTAACTTGTGCTAAAATAATTGGCCACATGGCTATAAAACCTACTTCCATCCCGCCCTTCCCACAGGCCGAGTATATGCTGGTCCTTTCTCCCGACGAAACCCTCCAGGAGCGGATCGGACGCGTCCGCCAAACCATTTCGGAAAAGACCGGCATCCGCAACCCCGGCGGAAAGGTCAACATCACACTGGCCCGCTGGCAGGCATGGGACATGATGGAGGAGCGCCTGACGCAGCGATTGCGCGTCCTGGCTATGGAGCAATATCCCTTCCAGGTGCAGCTGGAGGACTTCAAGGGCTTTCCTTCCCACACTACCTATATCCAGGTGCCCACCCGGGAGCCCATCCTCCGGCTGGTGGCCGGTATCCGGAAAAACAAGCGGTTGATGCGGTCGGAGGAGGCGGACCCCTATTTTATCAGCGAGCCCCACCTGGCGCTCAACAGGGGGCTGACGCCGGCCCAGTATGAATCGGCCATGCAGGTCCTCGGCCCCAAACATTTTCATGCGTCCTTCGTGGCGGATGCCATGCTGCTGCTCAAACGCCGGGTGGGTGCGCAGGCGTACCAGATACTCGGGCGGTTTGCCTTCGAGCACCTCGCGGTGACAGCAAGGCAGGCGAGCCTGTTCGCGTAGGCGACGGCGGTGATTTTTTGAGAAGTACAACTATGTTGAAAGATGAGTGAAGAGAGAAAGAAGCGCGGCACGTTCAAACCCGCGCAAGGTGGCGAAAATCCCTATCACCAGGGCCGCGGCGCCCAAATCAACACCCGCAACAAATTCCTGAAGGAAACCTACGTGCAGGAGCACGCGGAAGGCATTGACGAATGGTGGGAGGGCGACGAGGCCACCGTCTACCTGGAAGAGACCGCCAGGACCCTGGTCAATAAGGTCGACAGCCCCGACGTGGGGATGTGGTACAGCATGAACCCTTACCAGGGGTGCGAGCACGGCTGTATCTATTGCTACGCCCGGAACGCCCACGAATATTGGGGATACAGCGCCGGGGCGGATTTCGAGCATAAGATACTGGTGAAGAAAAATGCGCCGGAATTGTTCCGGAAATTCCTGGAGCGCAGGGACTGGGACGGTACGCCGGTTTCCCTCTCCGGAAATACGGACTGCTACCAGCCCGCCGAACGCAAATACAAGATCACGCGCAGCCTGCTGGAGGTAGCGCTGGAGTTCCGGCAACCCATCGGGATCATCACCAAGAACGCCGGCATCCTGCGGGACGTGGACCTGCTAAAGGAAATGGCCTCGATGCAGCTGACTTGCGTATTCGTTTCCATCACGACCTTTAACGAGGACCTCCGGCGTGCCATGGAACCCCGGACGACGACGGCGGCCCAACGGCTGAGGGTAATCGAGACCTTGAGTAACCTGGGCGTGCCGACCGGCGTGATGACGGCGCCCATGATCCCGGGGCTCAACGACCACGAGATGCCCGCCCTCCTCAAGTCTGCGCGGGAGGCGGGCGCGACGATGGCGGGTTACACCGTGGTGCGGCTCAACGGGGCGATCCACCTGATGTTCCACGACTGGCTGTACAAGAACTTCCCGGACCGGGCGGACAAGGTATGGCACCAGATCGAAGCCTGTCATGCGGGCAGGGTCAACGACAGCGAATTCGGAAGACGAATGAGCGGTAGCGGGGAGGAGGCGGACCTCATCCGGCAGCAGTTCCGGATCCATACGCAACGGCTGGGATTGAATGCGGAAAAGGTTTCCCTGGATACTACGCGATTCAGGAGACCCGGGGAGCAAATGAAGCTGTTTTAGTCGTAAGTTTGAGCCCTTATTGATCGCTACATGCCACTGCAACGAGCCATTATTTTTGCCGCGGGCCCCGGACCCCATCTCAAGCCCTGGACAGACGAACACCCTAAAGCCCTCGCGCCGGTCAATGGCAAAAGCCTTCTCCAACGGAACATCGAATATCTCCAACGGCACGGTATAAGCGACGTCATCGTCAACGTCCACCACTTCGCCGACCAGGTGGTCGACGCCATCGGGCGACACAAGGGATGGGGAAGCAACGTCGCCGTCTCCGACGAAAGGGGCGCTTTGCTCCGGACGGGCGGCGGGCTCAAAAACGTGGCGGCCTGGTTTGGGGAGACCGAGCCCTTTGTCGTCATGAACGTGGACATGCTGACCGATATGGACCTGGGCAGGATGCTGGATTTTCATAGCGATAAGAAACCCAGCATTACCATGGCGGTCACCAAGCGCCTCACCTCCCGGAACTTCCTGTTCAACGACCAGGGACGGCTCTGCGGCTGGATCAATACCCAAACAGGGGAACAGCGCATGTGCCGGGCGGATCAACCCCTTATCCCCAAGGCCTACAGCTGTATCAACATATTCGAGCCTTCGGTCTTCCCGCTCATCAGCAAGGAAGGCGCCTTTTCCATCATCGACCTGTATATCGAGGTGGCCAAGCACGCGCTCGTCCTCGGTTACGACCATACCGGGGATCACCTGGTCGACGTCGGCCGGCCGGAAAACCTGGTCAAGGCGGAAACATACTTTCAATAAAACACCACCACGCCATGTATCGCATCACTCAACAGCCCGATTCCATTCTCCTGACCGGAGAGGGGGGCGTGCTGGCGGAAATCATCCCATCCAGCGGCGCTTTGCTGAACCAATTTTCGATCCATATCGACGAAAAACCCCTCAACGTGATCGACGCTTTCGCCGATCCCGCCAAGGCTGCCAGCGAGATCACGCCGGCATTCCAAAGCGCCAAGCTTTCCCCCTTCGTATGCAGGGTCAGGGATGCGCGTTACAGCTACGAGGGTGAAATTTTTGCGCTGGAAAAATACAAGATGAACGGCGCTGCCATACACGGACTCTTGTTCGACGAGCCCTTCAAGGTCGTTGAAACCCTCGACGGTCCCGCGGAAGCCTCGGTGGCCCTTCAATACGAATATCGCGGCAGCGACCCGGGGTACCCGTTTGCGTTCGACTGCCTGGTGCGTTACACCCTCCGTGGCGCGTCGATCCGGTTGGAGACCGAGGTGGTCAATGTGGGTCACCGGTCGATGCCCCTGGCTGACGGCTGGCACCCTTACTTCACGCTGGGCCGGCGTATCGACGACCTGGAGTTCCAGTTCCATGCCCACGAGATGCTCGAATTCGAAAACCTCTTGCCGACCGGTCGCCGGTTGAGCAATACCCGGTTCAACCGCCTGGAGCGCATCGGCGCCACCGAGCTCGACAACGCGTTTGTGCTGGACAAGGGATACAAAGGCCCCGCCTGTATCCTCCGGGATCCTGCCTCCGGGGTGCAAATCGAGATCACGCCCGACGAGACCTATCCCATCCTGCAGATTTACACGCCGCCCCACCGGCACAGCATCGCCATCGAAAACCTGAGCGGCGCGCCCGACAATTTCAACAACGGTATAGGACTGCTGGAGCTACAGCCGGGTGAAACCAGGACGTTTACGACGACCTACGCGATCGCCGTCAAACCCTGATGTACACTTTCCGTTTGTCCAGCCACCGGGCTACTACCCAGTATAGGGCGATCAATGTCACCGCATAGAGAACAGCCGAAAGCCGGGGATCGAGCGGAAGCGAGAGCGGGTAGCAGACATGGTTATACCACCATCCCAGGGGCCCGGTATGGATCGGCTTCCCGTCCACGGGGTCGATGTCGTCCCATCGGATCAGCCGCTGTAGTTTGGGGAAAAACGAGCTCAGGATATACAGGAACAGGGGGTTCTTCCCAAAGACGTCGAAGAACCGCGTCCAGGCGCCCCGCCAGCCGCGGAATTCCACCAGGAAGATCATGACGGAGAGGGTAAGTATCGCCAGCCCCACGGTAAAAAGCACGTACGAGCTCGTCCAGATCTTTTTGTTGATGGGAAAAACGAGGTCCCAGCATAGCCCCAGCACGGTAAACACGCAACCGACGACAAAAAGGTTCGAGAGCATCTCGTAGGTCTTACCCTTGGTGATGATATAGTGCCCCACAAAATAACCGAACACCATATTGGCCACCGCCGGGAAGGTGCTCATGATGCCCTCCGGGTCGAAGGCCACCCCTTCCCCATGATACATCCGTGCGTCCCCGAAGACCGCCTGGTCCACGCGCAATCCGAAGTACCCCTGGAGGCTGTAGGGGTCGCCGGGCGTCCCGAAGGCAAAGCACGCCCACCAGTAGAGTAAAAGGATGGTCACCACCGCCACGAAGGCGCCCTTCGGTTTGAGGTAGTAGAGCAGGAACGCGCCCAGCAGGTAGCAAAGCGCCAGTCGTTGCAACACGCCCATGACGCGTATCTGGGTGATCGACCGGAACACGAGGTGGTCGTCTTTCCACTCGAAAAAGGGCGACCAATTGAGCAGGTAACCGATCAGGAAGATCAGGAAGCTCCGGACCACCACCTTCCGCCAGAACGCGCCGCGTCCTGCCTGTTCCAGTCGCGGGAGGACGAACGCAAAGGCGTTCCCCATCGCAAACAGGAAGAACGGGAATACGAGATCGGTGGGCGTGCAGCCGTTCCAAGGTGAATGGTCGAGCGGCGTGTAGACAAACCGGCCCGCCTGGTTATTGACCAGGATCATCAGGACGAGGGTCGCCCCCCGGAAGACGTCGAGGGAATAATAGCGTTCGCGCATCCCTCAATATACGGGATTTGGCCGTTTGAAGGGCCGTTTCCCGGCAGCGCGGCGGCTAGTCGTTGTCCGGTTGCGACACCGGCCTTACCAGCGCGCTTCGGTGGGGCGCCGGCAGGGGCGTTCCGCGGAGACCGTTCCAGAGGATCTCGTTGAAAACCCGGTCGGGCACCCGGTCCTCGCGCGTGAAGTCCATCTGTTCCGAACGCCTGGACCAGGCGGTAACGGCCATGTTTTTTTCATCCAGGGACACCTGCTCGGGCAAGGCGGTATAGCCGGTGGCGTCGGGGCTGCCCGCGAAAGAACGCCACATTGGCGTGGCCGCCGCGTCGTACTGGCTCATGGGCGACATACCGAGGATGAGCTCGATGGTGCGAAGCATCGACGAGGTGGAATAGGCGGTGTGGTCGACATAATGCCGTTTGACGAACCCGCCAGCGACATAAGCCGTGCTGCGGTGGGCGTCGACGTGGTCGGGTCCGTTTTGCGCGTCGTCTTCGAGGATAAAGACGGCCGTCTGGTTCCAGATCGGGCTCTGGCTGAGGTGCTCGATGAACATACCCACGGCCAGGTCGTTGTCCGCGACAAAGGCATATGGTGTCGGTTTACCCCTGCTCAGACCCTGTGTATGGTCATTTCCGAAGCGGACGTAGTTGAAGTGCGGCACCGCCTGGATGGCGACCAGGGAGTCGAAGTCGCGTTCCCATTCCCTGAAACGGGTCGTGTCGCGTATTCCCAGGTCGAAGCCGTCGTAATAGGTGCAAAAGTGCCCTTCGACCGCGGGTATGTTTGCCTTATGGTTGTCCGCGAACTCACCATAGGTACGGTAGGAGACACCGGCTGCCTTACAGCGGTCCCAGATATAGCCGCTCCTGGGCCAACCCGTCCTGCCCTGGCCTTCGAAGTCGTACTTGCCGCCGCGGCCGCCGTAGCTGGTCGGCCAGGTCTTTTCCACATAGTCGGTGGCGTAAGCCGCGTTGCTCCAGTTGTGCCCGTCGGCGCTGACCTCGGCGTCCACGTAGAAATTGTCGAGGAGGACGAAGTTCCGGCTGATGGCGTGTTCATTGGGCGTCACGTGCTCGCCGAAAAGGACCAGGCTCGAATCGCCATTGCCCTCGGGCATGTCCCCCAACACCTGGTCGTAGGTCCGGTTTTCCTTGATCACGTAGAAAACGTATTTGATAGGCGAGCTGTCGCCGACGGTCATGGGAATGGGATTCCCGGCTTCCCCGGTGGTATGCGTCTCCTTGTCTTTGTTATAAGGCGTATTGTCGTACACCGCCTGGCGATCGATGGCCAGTTGTGCCGCGCCGGGTTCGGGTATCACGCCGAGCTCGCCGCGGAACAAACCCGCGATGTATTGGATGTCGCGGGGCTTTTGGGCGTCCCCCGCCTGGTAGTTCACGCGCTGCCGCCGTTGCATGGGATTGGGGCCGTAAGGGTTGGCCTGTGAGGAAAAGCCCTTCCCGTTGGCGACATAGATCGTCTTACCTATGACACGGACACAGGTCGGATACCAGCCGGTCGGGATAAACCCGAGACTTTTGCTCGACCCCGGATGGCTTACATCGTATACCGCCAGACAGTTGTTGTCGGCATCGGCGGCGTAGAGGGTCTTCTCGTCCGCGCTCAGGGCCACGCTGTTGGTCGTGGACCCGTCCGGCGCATTGGGATAAAGGGCGGCATCCAACACCTCTATCACCTTCCGGTTCTTTAGGTCGATCACCGAAACGGAGTTGCCGTTGCTGTTAGCGACATACATATATTTACCCGACCGGGTCAGACAGGCGTCGTTGGGATTGTCGCCAACGGGGACGCTGGCCAGCTGCTGCCAGGTCTTCGTGTCGTAGACCAGGACGGCGTCCGCGCCCCAGGCGGTAATATACAGCTCCTTCTTGTCCGGTGAGAGCAGACACGCGTAACCCTCCGACGGCAAAGCGATTTTTTGCAGGACGTTGTGTCCCGCCAGATCCATCACATAGAGTGATTTATCGTCCTTTGTCACCACGTACAGCTCGCCCTTGTTCACCGCGATACCCGCGGGCCAGATCGCATTGGGCCAACGCTCCCCCAGGGAGATCGAATCCGACAGCGTCAGCTTCCCGTTAGCCACCGTATATCGTAATACGCAGTTGTTCGTCCCGCCCGCGGCATACAGATAGCGTCCGTCTTCCGAGAAAGTCAAACCCAGCCACGACCTCGCGATAGGCATGCTATCCGACACCGCGCCCTTTCCCAAGTCGACGAGCTCGACGCTCTGGTCGCTTTGCCCGTTGTTGGTCACCGCCATATACCGGCGATCCGGCGACACAACCATGTTCAGCGGGAGGTCGCCCAGTTGTATACTGGTACCCACCGGCGTTAGCGCCCAGCCATTCGGGAGGTGGACGCGTTGCTGGTTGAGTTGTTCCGCGGTTTGGGCATTTGCCGCGCCCGGCAGCGATGCGACGGTGCCCGTAAACAGCGCGACTGTGAGCATGTAGGTCAACTTCATACGTTGGGGAATTAGGGTGGGCGTAAAGGTAGGGCCAGGTAATTTTACAGGCTCCCGGCCGCCGGGAATTAATATTTTCCTAATAAACGTACACGCGTCTGAACTCCTGCTCCAGGCGAAGCCGCAGCCGCCCATCGTCCGCCTGGCTGACGCGGTAGATCCTTTCCACCGTGCAATTGCCGTAGGGGTCGTACACGTATTCTTCCTGGTAGGAATCTACGGCGCCATTCTGGCGGATGCTGATGGAGTGGGTGATGTCACCCTGGTCGTTGAACTGTTCGCCGCGGCCGGGGTGGAGGGAGGCGTCGCGGAGGCTGATCTTTAATGTGTCGGTGGACAGGAGGCGGCCGTCGGCGGAAAATACCCGGACGTACACGCGGTTGATCTCGTAGCGATAGTCTCCGGTCTGGCGGCCGAGCAATTCGCCGGCGGGGCCGTAGCCGGTCATGGAGATGGGGTTGCCGCGGTCGTTGTTGGTGAGGGTATAAGCGTCGATGACATTGTCATCTCCATCCTTGTCGACGATACCGGTAAGGTATCCGGCGCTGTCATAGGTGTACGAGGCGGTCTCCTCCGGGTGACCCAGGCTAGTCCAGCGTTCGGTGGTATCGGCCAGGATCAGGCGTCGGACGGTGTCGTTGCCCAGCCGGCGCCGCGCGGTGATGTCGCCGAACCGGTTATAATACTCTACCCGTGTCAGCATCCCGGCGGCGTCATAGGCCTTGATGATCTTCTCGAAATCCGGGCTGTCGGGGGAATGAAAAATCTTATCGCTTTCGACAATCCGTCGGGGGCGTCTGGTTTTATAGTCGACGGATTCGTTGAGGTGGAGCACGGTATAGAGGTTCTGCGCCATCCCCAACCGGACGACGAAGCAGGTCGCTATCGTGATCCAAAGCCTATTCATACCTGGGATACAGCGTAAAGAGTATTTTCTTGTCGGGGTCTCCCCAGGTTTTCAGCGTATCGCTTTCGAAGTGCCGTTTGAATGCCTGGGCCGCGGCGCTCGAATCCTTTATGTCGTAGCCGATCAACCGGAGCGCGGTGAGGGAGCTGAACCCATCCGGTACGACTACGCCGGTGGTGTCGCTGTACCATAACCCGAATCCGCGGTCGGCCAGGGTTTTCCAGGGGAAATAGCTGCTGGGGTCGTCTTTGCGCGTGGGGGCGATGTCGCCGTGACCGATAAAATTGGCCGCGGGAATATGATAGATGCTTTTGAGCGTGGTCAGCAGGTGGAGCAAGCTGTTGATCTGGGCGTCGGGAAAGGGTTCGAAGCCGTTGTTGTCCAGCTCGATGCCGATAGAGATGGAGTTGATATCGGTGATGTTGCCCCATTTGGAGATACCCGCCTGCCAGGCCCGGAGGTAGTCGTTGAGCATGTGGTGGACCGTACCGTCCCGGCAGATGACGTAATGGGCGCTGACCTGCGTCCGTACCGTGGTAAAGGTCTGGAGGGTTTGCGGACAACTGTTTTGCGCCGTATGGTGGATGATGACGAAGTTGGGTTTCCGGAGGTTGAAGTTGACCGTCCCTACCCAATAAGGTGGCAATGGGACCGAGTCGGCCCCGACCGGCAACGGGTTTTCCCGGATTTCCGCCGCGAGCGTTTTAGTCTGTTGCCTGTAGGATCGGTTGGTTGCCTTGTAAGGGTTGACGGAGCAGGCCGCGAGGGCAAGGGCCGCCAGGGCGACCTGGAGGGCGCGGACCATAGGTCTGGGTTTTCGCTCAAGCATAGTAAAAAGGGCCATCGTGAGACGGCCCTTGAAGGTACAATATTTTGCATAGCGGCTCACGGCGGCGCTCAGCGCTCCGGGCGCTTAGTTCAGGTACTTGGTGATCTGGGGATCCATCGGCGTCACCGGGCTGTCGAACTTCGCGACCAGCACCCCATTCTCGTCCAGGAGGAACTTGGTGAAGTTCCACTTGATCTCGGCGTCCATGACCCCGTTCTTGTCCTTATGGGTCAGCCAGTCGAAGAGCGGGGCGATGTCGTCGCCTTTGACGGATACCTTTTGAGACATCGGGAAGGTGACGTTGTACTTGCCTGTGCAAAAGGTCTTGATCTCGGCGTTGGAGCCCGGTTCCTGACCGCCGAAGTTATTGGCGGGGAAGCCGATGACGACCAGCTTGTCCTTGTACTTCTCGTACAGCTTTTCCAGGTCCGCGTATTGTTTGGTGAACCCGCACTGGGAGGCGGTATTGACGATGAGGATCTTCTTGCCCCTGTATTGTTTCAGGTTCAGGTTGCCTCCGTCGATATCAGTGACTTTGAATTTATATACGCTGTTCGGGGTTACGGTGAACATGAGAAGCATGCTTACCAGAAGGGTCTTTAACATAGCATATTCATTTTTTGTGTCACCAAATTTACGGCCAAACGGGCGGTTTTGCAAACCGGCGGCCGGCTCATTTTAGGAATAGTTGATAGACCTCTTCGACCTTTCCAACAGCAACTATATCAATGGGATACAATGAGCGATCGAGTCCCTTCAGGTTGTACCGGCTGATCACCATTTTTTCGAATCCGAGCTTGGCGGCCTCCGCTATCCGCTGCTCGATCCGGCCCACAGCCCGTATCTCGCCGCTCAGCCCGACTTCCCCCGTAAAGCAGGTCTGGGGCGGGAGGGGAATGTCCTCGTATGAGGATAACAACGCGCACAATACGGCCAGGTCGATGGAGGGGTCCTCGATCTTCAAACCGCCCGCGATATTGAGGAACACGTCCTTGAGTCCAAAGTGGAAACCGCCTCTTTTTTCCAGGACCGCGAGCAGGAGCTGTAACCGGCGGTTGTCAAAACCGGTGGCCGTGCGTTGGGGCGTGCCATATACCGAAGGGGTGACCAATGCCTGTACCTCGACGAGGAGCGGACGCAACCCCTCCAGCGTGGCGGCGATGGCGGTGCCGCTGAGAATGTCTTCGCGTTGAGCGATGAGGAGTTGGGAAGGATTGGCAACGATCCTTAGCCCCTGTCCGGTCATTTCGTATATGCCCAGTTCCGAGGTCGAACCAAAACGGTTCTTGGTCGTCCGCAGGATACGAAACGTATAGTGCTGATCGCCTTCGAACTGCAACACGGTATCCACGATGTGCTCCAGGATTTTCGGACCGGCTATGCTGCCGTCCTTGGTGATATGACCGATGAGGAAGACGGGCGTTCCGGTCTCTTTTGCAAAGCGTTGGAATTCAGCTGTGCATTCCCTGATCTGGGATACGCTGCCGGGGGATGATTCGACATAAGGTGTGTGCAGCGTTTGTATGGAGTCGACGATGACGAGGTCGGGTCTTATCTTCCGGATTTCTTCGAAGATGACCTGTGTATTGGTTTCGGTGAGCAGGTAAAAACGATCATGGGGCGCCGTGATACGGTCTGCGCGCATCCTGATCTGCTGTTCGCTTTCCTCCCCGCTGATATAGAGCGTGGAAACCGAGTCCATTTGCAAACCGGTTTGCAGGAACAAAGTGCTCTTGCCTATGCCGGGTTCACCCGCGACGAGGATAAGGCTACCCGCCACTATGCCGCCGCCCAACACGCGGTTCAATTCCTGGTCGGGAGTTATGGTGCGGATTTCCTCTCCTCCGCTGACTTGTTGAAGGGGGATCGTTTTGCCTTGTCCGGGTTTGGGTGTGTAACCGGACCAATCGCGGGCGGCGGGTGCGCCTGCCGGTGTCTTGGTGATCACTTCTTCGACAAAAGTGTTCCATTCCTGACACGAAGGACATTTCCCCAACCACTTGGCGCTTTCGTATCCACAATTTTGACAGAAGAAAACGGTCTTACTTTTAGCCATACACAAAAAAGAAAGGATCGGCAAGACTACCGACCCTTTGTACTTACTAACCCATTAAATTCTTGCACTAAATTACAAATTGACGCCACATAAAAAAATTAATTTTTACCGTTGTGAATAACTTTCAAGGCCCTTCCAGACCTTCGGAAACCCCCTCAAAAACACCTTTAATTAGTTGATATATAGTATAATACAAATTAAACCCCAGACGGCGGTATGTCAGTCGTTTTGACGGATGGTCCCTGAAAATACGGAGGAGCCCACTGTCGCAATGTCTGGCCGAATTAAGCCATTTGTGCCATAATGGCGGCGATGCTAACGCTTGTTAACCTTAGTCCGGAACTTCGTACCTTAGCCGCAAATGAGCTATACACCTATGCATAAAGTCCGGTTGATCACCGCGGCCTCGTTATTCGATGGCCACGACGCGGCGATCAACATCATGCGACGCATCCTGCAGAGCAAGGGCGCCGAGATCATCCACCTGGGACACAACCGGAGCGTCAGGGAGATCGTGGAGGCCGCCATCGAGGAGGACGTCCAGGGGATCGCCATCACCAGTTACCAGGGCGGGCACCTCGAGTTCTTCAAATACATGTATGATCTCCTCCAGTCGAACGGGTGCGGGCACATCCGCATCTTTGGCGGCGGCGGGGGTACGATCCTACCCTCCGAAATAAGGGAGCTGCATCAATACGGCATCTCGAAAATCTATTCCCCCGACGACGGACGCCGGCTGGGTCTGGAGGGCATGATCGAAGAGGTGATACGGGCGTGCGATTTCCCGCTCAACGGGAACGGGCACTGGGATACGCCGCTTACGCTGGACAAGGCCCGGGATGTGCGGACGGTGGCCCGGTTGATCACCAACGCGGAGAACGGTTTGCCGATACCGGAGGCGGCCGGGCGGGGCGACGCGGCCGCAAAAGGGGCGCGTATCCCCGTTCTCGGGATCACGGGTACCGGGGGCGCGGGCAAGTCATCGCTCACGGACGAGATCGTGCGTCGTTTTCTCACGGCATTCCCCCACAAGACCCTGGCGATCCTTTCGGTGGACCCTTCCAAGAAAAAGACTGGCGGGGCCCTCCTGGGCGACCGCATCCGGATGAACAGCATCAGCGACCCCAGGGTCTATATGCGCTCCCTGGCCACCCGTGAGAGCGACCGCGCGCTGAGCAGCCACATAGCCGAAGGACTGGATGTCTGCAAACAAGCGGGTTACGATTGGATCATCCTCGAAAGCGCGGGTGTTGGTCAGGGCGATGCATCGATCCTCCCGTATTGTGACGCCAGCCTGTACGTCATGACCCCGGAATACGGGGCTGCCTCGCAGCTGGAGAAGATAAACATGCTCGACTACGCCGACGTCATCGCCATCAATAAGTTCGACAAAGCGGGCGCCCTCGACGCACTCCGGGACGTACGCAAGCAATACAAGCGCGCACACGGACTTTGGGACGCCCGGGACGAGGACCTGCCCGTGGTCGGCACCATTGCCGCGCAGTTTAACGACGCGGGCGTACAGGAGCTGTTCGAGCGCCTGGAAAAGACACTGGGGCTGGCTGCCACCGGGAAGATCACGCATACGGATACGGTGACCCGGACCCCCATTATACCGCCCCGCCGGGTGCGGTACCTGTCCGAGATAGCGGACAGCAACCGGCAGTACGATCGCTGGGTGGAGGAACAGGCGGCTATCGCTACCCGTTTGTACCAAGCCGAAGGCGTGCTGGCCGCCGTCGGACCCATCGAAGCGGTGGAGCGGCTGAAGACTGAAAGCCTGGCGCAATTGCACCCGGACGCCCTGGAGGCGATCGAAAGCTGGCCCGCCGTTCGGAAAAAGTACTCGGCCGACTTCCTGGAATACAAGGTGCGCGACCAGGTCATCCGCCAACCCCTGACGACCACCAGCCTTTCGGGTACCCGCGTACCCCGGATCGTGCTCCCCGCCTACAAGGACTGGGGGGACGTATTGCGCTGGCGGCTGCAGGAGAACGTGGCGGGTTCCTTCCCGTTCACCGCCGGGGTCTTCGACCTGAAACGCGCCGACGAAGACCCTACCCGGATGTTTGCCGGAGAAGGCGGACCCGAGCGCACCAACAAGCGGTTCCACTATGTTTCGCTTGGCCAGCCCGCGCGCCGGCTAAGTACCGCCTTCGACAGTGTGACGCTGTATGGGGAAGACCCCGGGAGACGGCCGGATATTTACGGCAAGATCGGCAACTCCGGTGTGAGCGTCGCCACGGTGGACGACGCCAAGAAGCTATACAGCGGGTTCGATCTTTGCGACCCGAAGACGTCGGTGAGCATGACGATCAACGGGCCCGCTCCCATCCTTTTGGCGTTTTTCCTGCAGGCGGCCATCGACCAGGCGTGTGAACGCTGGATCACCGAACACGACCGCTGGGCGGAGGTGGAGCAGCTGCTGACGCGGAAGTACGCGCGCGGCGGTCGTCCGCAATACTATAACCCGAATTCCCCCGAACGACTCCCCGAGGGCAACGACGGGCTCGGGCTCCGGTTGCTGGGTATCAGCGGCTCCGACGTGTTGCCGCCGGAGGACTACGCCAGGGTGATGGCAGGTGCGCTGTCGGCGGTCAGGGGTACCGTACAGGCCGACATTCTCAAAGAGGACCAGGCACAGAACACCTGTATCTTTTCGACCGAATTCGCGCTCAAGCTCATGGGCGATGTGCAGGCCTATTTTATCACCCACAAGGTCCGCAACTTCTACAGCGTATCCATTAGCGGTTATCACATCGCCGAAGCGGGCGCCAACCCGATCACCCAGCTGGCATTTACCCTGGCCAACGGCTTTACCTACGTCGAATACTACCTGAGCCGCGGCATGGCGATCGACGACTTCGCCCCTTCCCTGAGCTTCTTTTTCTCCAACGGCATGGACCCGGAATACAGCGTCATCGGACGGGTGGCCCGGCGGATATGGGCCAAGGCGATGAAACACCTGTACAAGGCAGGCGAGCGCAGCCAAAAGCTCAAATACCATATTCAAACCAGCGGTCGCAGCCTCCATGCCCAGGAGATCGACTTCAACGACATCCGCACCACCCTCCAGGCATTGTACGCCATTTACGACAACTGCAACTCGTTGCACACAAATGCCTATGACGAGGCTATCACCACCCCGACCGAGGCTTCGGTCCGCCGGGCGATGGCGATCCAGCTGATCATCAACCGGGAGCTGGGCTCGGCCGCGATCGAAAACTTCATCCAGGGCTCCTTCGCCGTGGAGGCCCTTACTGACCTCGTGGAAGAAGCCGTCCTTGCCGAATTCGACCGCCTCACCGACCGCGGTGGCGTCCTCGGTGCGATGGAGCGCATGTACCAGCGCAGCAAGATCCAGGAAGAAAGCCTCCACTACGAAACCCTCAAACACACCGGGGAATACCCCATCGTAGGCGTGAATACATTTCTGGGCCGCGCGGGTAGCCCCACGGTCGTACCCACCGAAGTCATCCGCAGCTCCTCATTGGAGAAGGAACAGCAGATCGCCAACCTCGAAGCCTTCCAGGCCTTTAACGCCGCGGCGTCCGCCGTTGCCCTGGCGCATCTGAAGGACGCCGCGCTGCGCGGAGACAATTTGTTCGCCGAGCTGATGGAAGCGGTAAAGGTCTGTTCACTCGGTCAGATCACCCACGCCCTATACGAAGTCGGCGGTCAGTACCGGCGTAATATGTAGCATTCCCCCGTCCCAGCCCCGCGCAACAATTGCCTGGGTGTCGCCCAAAGCGCGTAGGCCGTATGGAGGGGTGAGGTGCCTCTTTTTTCCTGTTTTGCTGTG
>NZ_DATJIY010000265.1:0-15931 GCF_035492835.1 Dinghuibacter sp. | reverse complement strand
CGTTTCGCAAAACGGGGTAAAAGAGGCATCCCACCCCACTGCCCGGGGCCGCGGGCGAAAAGTCGGGACGGCGGCGGAATTGAAAAAGAAAGCCGCCCCCAGAGGAAGGCGGCTGTAACTGGACATGATAGCGCCCGCAATCCTTAGGGATTCGGCGCACAAAGTTGATTATCGACCAGCTCGGTAGCCGATATGGGCCAGATGTAGTTGTTGGCGGTGGGGTCTACCTGCGGCGCCGCCCCTTTGGAGGGGAAGCTGAGGCCCAGGCGCATGAGGTCGGCGCTGCGGAAGCCTTCGCCTAACAACTCGATGTTGCGTTCCTCGACGATAGCGTTGGCCAGGTCGGTCGACGCGGCGAATTGGCCGGCGGTAAAGGTCGTCGTGGCGTCTGACCGCTGACGGACGGCGTTTAGCAGGGCGATGGCCTGGGCGTCCACGGTGTTCGTGCTGCGCACACGGGCTTCGGCCAGGTTCAGCAGTACTTCGGCATAACGGATGACGGTGACCCAGTCGGCATAGGGGGATGGCGAGGGCCACTTGGTGAGCATGGGCACGCTGCCGGTCGTGTTGATGAACTGCCGCCGCGCGTCGGTGGCCGTCCAGGTCGTATGCGCGATGACGCCGTTGGCATTCAGATAGTACTCCGGCGTCGCGCCTCCATTATAGAAATACAACCCGAGCGAGTTTTGCGTACCCGGCGTTTCGGTGGACAGGAAGGGGATCATGAACAGGCTCTCGGCGTTCGGGGCGCTGGAAAAAACGGTCTTTATGTTCACCACGAGGGTGTTGGGCACGCCGCTCGGGGCCGAAAACGGCGCCGCCGCGGGCACCAGCTTGTTCGCCTCGGTGATGACCTGGGCGTAGTTGCCCATGCTGAGGTATACCCTCGTCTTCAGGGCGATGGCCGCGTTCTTGTGGGCCCGGGTACAGTTGTCGGTGGTGGCGGTCGTACCAGTGTAGATGGCCGGTAGTTCAGCCTCCGCGGAATCCAGGTCCGTTATGATCTGCTGGTAGACCGAATCCACGGTACTGCGGCCCAGGTTGTTGTAGCCCGGGGTCGTGATCCCGATCAGGCGCAGGGGCAGACCCGGCTTGCTGCCGTTGCCATCCCAGTAGGGGCGGGCGTACAGCTGGAGCATGTCGTAATAGCAAATGGCCCTGATGAAATAGGCCTCGCCATGGTACTGAGGCGCCAGCGTGGTCCCGACGATGGCGTCCCCCTTGGCCCGCATGCCATCCAGGAAGGTATTGACCTGGTTGATCGTGGCGTAAGCCGCGCCCCACAGACCGGTAACCTCCTGGGCGGTGCCGGTTACGGTGAAGTTCCAGGTCGTAAGACCGGTCACGGCGTTGTTGGTGTTGTTGATGAAGTTTTCCCCCCGGATCTCGTTATAGATAAAATACCGGCCGCCGAGCAGGTTACCGCTCCTGGCCGAGCCGTAAAGACCCTTGACCAGATTCAGGATACGCGAGGCGGTGTTGAAGGCCGACGCGTCGGTGATGCTCGTCGTCGAGACGATATTGAGGGAGTGGCGTTCGCAGGACCCCAACACGAGGAACGCTGCGGCCAGAAAGTATGCGTACTTTTTCATGATGTGCGCTGATTAAATGTTTAGAATCCGACCGTCAGGCCAAAAGTGATCGTGCGCCCGTTGGCGACCGTGTTCCTGTCTACGCCTATGCCCGTGGTCGAGTTGCCGTTGGATGATACTTCCGGGTCGAACCCTTCATATTTGGTGAACATGAGGAGGTTGTTCCCGCTGAGGTACACCCGCAGGCTATTGATGCTCCATTTTTGCGCCAGCGCGTTGGGTATGGAATAGCTGAGTGTAGCCGTTTTGAGCTTGACGAAGTTCCCGTTCTGTATGTTCACATCGATGGGGTTGGCCGATCCGTTGGAAACGTTATCCCCGAAAATGACCCTGGGTACGTCGGTATGGTCCCCGGGATTCTGCCAACGCCTCAGGACGTCGGTGGAGTTGTTCCAGAAGCGCTGGTCCATGGCCGATGCCCTCGTGCCGTCATACACCCAGGCGCCGAACTGGTAGGTCATCAACAGGTCGAGGGTAAAACCCTTGTAGCGGAGGGTATTCGAAAAGCCTCCATAATATTTGGGCATGGAGGGCTTCTGGGTTTGGGGGATGTAGTCCTGCGCCCCGATGGAAGGCGCCTGGCTGCCGTCCTTCAGGTAGGACCAGGTGTACTGTCCGGCTCCGGCGACCTGTTGGTACTCCACCTGGTTCCCCGCCGCGTTGTAAAAGATACGGCGGCCGTTATTTGGATCCACGCCACCGGTGTGTAGCATATAATAGGTACCGATCGGCAAACCCGGTTTGGTGATGTTAGTGATTTCGAGACTGGAGGTGTACGTAATGATGTACGGCACACCAGGGGCGAGCTGCGTCACCCTGTTGACGTTATGCGTCAGGTTCAGCGACAGGTTCCAGCCGAGATCCCGCTTGTTGACGGGGGTGGCGTTCAGGGTCAGCTCGACGCCCTTGTTCCACATCGCGCCCACGTTCTGGGTGACCGAGTTGCCCGGGATACCGGCGGAGGGCGATTGAGGCACGTTCAGGATGAGGTTGTTGATGTTGTTGTAGTAATAAGCGAACTCGCCGGAGACCACGTCCTTGAAGAGCCCGAAATTAAACCCGACGTCGGTCTTGGTGCTGGTCTCCCATTGGATGTTCTTGTTGCCCGCCTGGGTATAGTTCAGCGAGGGGTTGGTATTATAGACCCCCGCGCCGTAAAATGAATAGGCCGCGTAGTCGCCGATACCGTTGTTATTGCCGACGCGCCCGTAGCTGCCGCGAATCTTCAGCGCGCTGAGCCAGCGGGAAGTGGAGGACATGAATTTTTCACGGTAAATGTCCCAGCCCAGGGACCCTGCGGGGAATACCCCGAACTGGTGACCCGGTGAAAAGGCCGAATAGCCGTCCTGCCGGACGCTCACGCTCAGCAAATATTTCTTGTCGAAATCATAGTTCAATCGACCGAACTCCGATACCAGGTAGTCTTCGCCCAGGGAAAGACCCGCGGTGCTGTTGGTGGTATAACCGCCCTGTATGTTGGTGAAGAACGGATCGCTGATCACCGTGCGGTCGAGGCCGAATCCAGTGGTGCTCGTGTATTGCTCTTCAGTTCCCACCAGTACGTCCAGGTTGTGCTTGTTGGCGAAGGTGTGGGAATATTGAGCCGTATTGTCCCATATCCAGCGGCGGTACTTGGTGAGGGTGCTGCTGGCATTGGCCGTCTGGTAGGCGTCGCCCTCGATCGGGTTCTGGAAAATATTGTTGTCGGTGTTCAGGTAGTCGATACCGTAAAGGGTTTTCAACGCCAGCCCCTTGAGCGGGGTCAATTGTAAATAGATACTCGACTGGATGTGGTTGTTCTCGGTATTTTGATGGTCCAGGTCGATGATGGGCTGCGGGTTGTAATAGCTGATGCCACCGTCGGGCAGCTTGTTGTTCATCGGCCCGATGGCATTCCCGTTCAGGTTGTAGGAACCGTCGTTGTTGTACTGGGAGATGTTCGGCGGAAGGATGAGCGCGATACGCCCCAGACCAGCCGTTGCATAGGCATTGCCAGAGGTCGAACCATTATTCTCGGCGGCATTGTTGACCTCGTTGGAATAGTTGGCCGTGAGCCCCAGGGTGATCAGCTTGTTGGCGCGGTGGTCCATATTGAACCGGAAAGACTTCCGTGAAAAGTCGTTCTTGACGATGATGCCTTCCTGGAATGTGTAGTTCGCCGACAGGTAGTAATTGGTCGCGTCGTTGCCTCCCTGCAGGCTGACCGTATGGCTGTGGGATATGCCCGACCGGTAGACCACCTTGCTCCAGTCGGTGTTGATCTCCTTACCATCGGGGCCGTTGGTGGGCAGGTACTGGTCCGTGAGCGGAGCCCGGCCGGCCGATACGCGCTGGGCATTGTCATTGGCGATGCCCTCGTTTTTCACCGTCATATACTGATCGGCATTCAGCATTTTCCATAGGTGATAGGTGTGGGTATAACCCACCCAGGCGTCATAGGTCACCCGGGTTTTGCCGGCCCTGCCGCGCTTGGTCGTGATAAAAACCACGCCGTTAGCCGCGCGGCTCCCGTAGATAGCCGTGGCGGCGGCGTCCTTGGCGACGTCGATGCTTTCGATGTCGTTCGGGTTGATGCTCGACAGGACGTTTGCGGAGGCGGTGGTGCCGCTGGCGTCTCCCGTAAAAGAAGGCACCCCGTCGATCACGATCAGCGGGTAGGAGCTCAAGGATATGGAGTTGACCCCCCTGATCCGGAAGACGGGCGGGCTGTTCACCACGCCGCTTTGCTGGACGATCTGCACGCCCGGCGCCCGGCCTTGCAGGACGGCGTCGAAGCTCGGCAGCGGCTTGTCGGCGATGGCCGCGCCTTTAATACTGGCGACGTTTCCGGTCAGGTCCTGCTTCTTCTGGCTGCCGTAGCCCACCACTACAACTTCTTCCATGCTGTGGCTGGCGGTACGTAACCGGATGTTGAACTCCGTCCTTTCACCCAGCTTGACCTCCACGGGCAACAGGCCCACCGCCGAGAAGGATAGGGCCCTCGCCGACTTGGAAACTTGAAGCGAAAAGCTCCCTTCAGCATCCGTCACCGTTCCCTTGGTGGTGCCGACGATAATAACGGATGCGTTGGGTACCGGGACCCCGTTTTCATCCATTACTTTTCCTTTAATTTGATGGGATTGGGCCAAAATATGGCCATAAAGCAGGAATAGACCTGCAAATAGCAAGGTAAACTTTCTCATGTCTGTAGTTTTTAAGTACTCTTACGTTGAATTTTCAATATAAAAAATAAAACTAATAAAGTCAATAACTAGATAAGATTATTTTACGGGCGGTAGATCGGCGGTAGCCCGGCGGAAGACCGGACGCCAGATTTAACAAATCCCTGCACCCAGCGAAAGGGTCAGTGGAGTCGTTAACTTTGATGTATATGATAACTTGCAGCCTCGGCCAATGAATCCCGGACAAATCCAAGAATGGGTAGAGGGTTGCCTTCGGGACGACAGACGTTCCCAGGAGCTGCTTTACAAGCATTTTTTTCCTGTGCTATACAGGATATGCCAACGCTATTGCCAGGACGATATGGAAACCATGTCGGTCCTCAACGACGGCTTCCTGAAGGTGTTCACCAAAATCCATAAATACAATTCCAGCCTGGGCGCGGTGGAGGCCTGGATCAAGACCGTCGTCACCCACACGGCCATTGACTATGTAAGAAGCCGCAACAGGAGGGCTTTTCAGGTGGTTCATCTAGAAAACATAGGGGAGCTTCCGGTAGAGGAGGCCCCCTTGTCCGATCTAAACCCGGACGTGCTCCTGCAGGGTATCAGACGCCTGCCGCAGACAACCAAGACGGTGTTGAACATGCACCTTTTCGAAGCCTATTCGCACAAGCAGATAGCGGATACCCTGGGCATCAGCGAGAGTACGTCCCGCTGGCACCTAACGGAAGCGAGGAAGAAGCTGCGACAATATTTCTCAGAAGGAGGCGATTCGGTAGCGGACGCCCCCAGGAAAAAAAATATGTACTCATGAGGGACGAATTGTTTGACCACCTCAAGCACAAGCTGGCCGAAACGGAGATCCCCGATCCCGGTCAGGGATGGCAGTTGATGAGCTCACTGCTGGACGCCACCACCCGTCCCAAACCGGTGCGTGTCCTTTACCGCTGGTACGCCGCGGCGGCCTGTCTCGTGCTGGCAGGCGCCGCCTGGGCAATTATACACGAGGCTCGTACGGGTATGAACCCCTCGCCCACCGCGGTAGCGCATAAAGCCGGCGATTCGCCGGCCGTTACCGCCGCACCGCCGGTTACCGTTCCGGAGACTACCAACAAGGATTTTGGAAACGCCACGGGGCCCAACGAGGCGGCTACGGCCACGGCGCCTGCCACCGGCGGTGCACCAGCCGCCGTCAGTCTTTCCGATGCCCGTCTTTCCGATGCCCGCGTTAACACCGCCCATACGCCGTCGACGAACCGCGTCGAAACGAATACCGGCGAGACCCGGCCGTCAACCGTTCCCGCGTCGTCCGATGACGCTGTCGCTTCGCTTTCGGGTATGTCCGCAGCGGCGCCCTCCGTCACCCGGGAACCGCTAAAGAACGCCCTGTTGCACGCGCAACCCCTGTCGAGCTCGCTAAAGACCCTTGCCCCCACCACGGGGCCGCTGCATCCCGCGCGCCGCAGCCGCTGGGGCCTGGACATCGGCATCGGCGCCAACTTTCCCGGGAGCATGCGGAGCATAAGCGTCAATAATCAGAACCGTTTCGAACCAGGTTTATATCCCACCGTATCCGCCCGCTACCGTGTGACCTCCCGGCTCAGCCTGAAGGTCGGCGTATCCGGTCCTTCGCCCGTGGCATTTACCCGGACCCTGTCGCAAAAAAACCTGACCGTGATCGATACGCTGGTAAACGCCTCGTATGCAGCGCCGGTTACCGCTTCCACCACGAAGATCGGCCGGTTGCTCTATGTGGACGTTCCCGTATCGGCGTCCTGGATGGTCGTCCCCCACCTGAACCTGGTGGCGGGCGTGCAATACTCAAAGCTGCTATCACAGCAACAGGACAGCCGATCCACCGAGTACGCCGCGTCCCGGCTCTATTCCTATGCTCCCGCGGCGGCAACCAGCCAGCCGACGCCGATGATGCAGACCATCAAGGGCGAAGAACCGAGCATCCGGAAATCGGACATCCGCTACCTCGTCGGCGCCGCCTACACCTGGAAACGGTTTAGCGCGGAGGTCGAGTACCAGGCAGGGCTCCAGCACTCCGCCAGCCAGGTAGACAACCAGGGGAACAAGATCGAGAGCCATACGAGTATCGCAAAAATGCAGATCATGTACCGGCTGAAGTAAAGAGCGCCACCGCTCAAGCAAAAGGGCGCCCGCGGCGCCCAGGCCCGTTTTTTTTTCCGTTATTTGCTGGATGGATATGAGCGCCCAGCAACCCATCGTCATCTTTACCGCTCCCTCCGGAGCGGGCAAAACATCCATCGTCCGTTACCTGTTGGAGCGGGTGCCCCAACTGTGCTTTTCCATTTCAGCCGCCACCCGGCAGGCGCGAAAGGGCGAAGTGAACGGGAAGGACTATTATTTCATGCCAATGTCCGAGTTCCAGCACTACATCCAGGAGAACGCCTTTGCCGAATGGGAAATGGTGTACGAAGGGAAGTACTACGGTACCCTTCGCCGGGAGCTCGAGCGCATCTGGACCGCCGGAAAGGTGCCCGTCCTCGATATAGACGTTAAGGGCGCCATCCACGTCCAGCAACAGTATCCGCAACATACGTTTTCGGTCTTCGTAAAACCGCCCAGCGTCGCGGAACTCCGCAATCGCCTGGAAAGCCGCGGGAGCGAAACCCCGGAATCCCTGGAAACCCGGCTCAGCAAGGCGGAATACGAGCTTTCCTTTCAGGATCACTTCACAACCATTGTCGTCAACCAGTCCTTGTCACAAGCCTGTGCCGAAGCGCTGGTGAAGGTAACGGCCTTTTTGCACGCGTTTTACCCTCAGATATAAAAAAAACGGTATTTTTAGTATCATATGGATGTATCCTACATCATCGGCATCGCCGTCTCCTTATTGCTAACCGGTTTTTTTGCGGGCATAGAAACAGCCTTTTCTTCCGCCAACAAGCTCTCGATCGAGCTGAAGAAGAAACAGGGCCTGTCCAGCGGTCGTATTCTGTCCCAGTTCCTGGAGGAGCCCGCGCGGCTGGTCGCTACCATCCTCGTCGCCCTGAGCATACTCGTGGTTATTTATACGTTGTTGGTAGACCGTTTCCTGGCGCCTTTCTGGAAAGCCCTTCCCAGCCCGGCCCAAAGCATCTATGTCCGTCTGCTGGCCGAGTCGTTGGCCTCCACGATCCTTTTCCTTGTGGTCGTTTTTTTGTTCACCGCGCTTTTCCGGGCAAAAAGGGACTACCTGCTCCCGTTCTTCGCACGGTTCATCCGGTTCTCCTTTCGTTTTCTTTACCCCATCGCCGCCTTTTTCGTGTTCATTTCCGAATGGACCCTCAAATACCTTTTTGACGTAAGGGATACCGAGCACAAGGAGCTTTTTAGCCGCCCCGACCTGGAAAGCTTTATCCAGCAGCGCGAGCAATCCTCCGACGATCCGGGCGGCGTCCAGGAGCTCAACAAGGAGCTCTTCGAAAACGCCCTTTCGCTGCCCTCCATGCGCGTCCGCCAGTGTCTGGTCCCGCGCAGGGAAGTCGAAGGGATAGAGAGGAACACGCCCATAAACGACGTCCGTCAAAAGTTCATCGATACCCAGCTGAGCAAGCTGGTGGTCTATGACCAGAACATCGACAACATCCTCGGCTATATCCACCAGCTCGACCTCTTCAAAAACCCGGGGGACATCTCCGCGGTCCTGCTGCCCATCCCCGCCGTTCCCGAAACCATGAGCGTCACCGACCTCATCAACAAGTTCACCCTGGAGCGCAAAAGCATCGCCTGGGTCGTGGACGAGTTCGGCGGCACCTCGGGGATCGTCACCATGGAAGACCTGCTCGAAGAAATCTTTGGCGAAATCCAGGACGAGTACGACACCGAAGAGTTCGTCGACAAACAGATCGCCGAAGACGAGTATATCTTCTCCGGACGTCTCGAGCTCGACTATCTCCGCGAAAAATACAATCTCGACTTCCCCGAAACCGAGTCCGAAACCCTTTCGGGCTATATCATCAACAAATACGAAACCATCCCCAAGGTGAAGGAGCGGATCATCATCGATCACTATGAGTTTGACATCTTGCAGGTGTCGGATACGAGGATCGAGATGGTGAAGCTGAAGATCCTAAAGTAGCGCGGCTCGTCTATAGGAATAAGTCCGGGGCCAGGGGATGTGTGGGATCGACGGCGTATTTGGCGAAGTCGGCTATGCCGGCGGCGCGCAGGACATCTTCATCGATAAAATGGTTCCCGGTGCACTCGCGCGCGGGGCGCGATAGAATTATCGCGGCGGCGTCGGCGACGATCTCCGGGATGCGGCTCATCGCGACGAGGGCATCGCCGCCCAGCAGGTTGCGGACGGCGGCGGTGGCGATGGTGGTGCGGGGCCAGAGGGTGTTGGAGGCGATGCCGGCGGACGCGAGCTCGGCGGACAGACCGATGGCGACCATGCTCATGCCAAATTTGCTCAGGCTATACGCCAGGTAGGTGCCCAGCCAGCGCCGATCTTCGGTAAGCGGGGGGGAAAGGGTCAGGATATGGGGATTGGGGGCGTGGCGCAAATGCGGTATACACGCCTTGCTCACAAAAAAGGTACCCCGGACGTTGATCTGGTGCATGAGGTCGAAGCGCTTGGCTTCGGTCTGTTCGGTATTGCTGAGACCGATGGCACTGGCGTTGTTGATGAGGATGTCGATACCGCCAAAACGGGTCACGGCGGCTTCCACGGCGGCGTTGATCTGGGCTTCGTCGCGTATGTCGCAAACGACCGGAAGCGCCTGACCGCCCGCGCGCTCGATCTCTTCGGCAGCGGTGTAGATGGTGCCCTCCAGCTTGGGGTGCGGCGTTTCGGTTTTGGAAGCAACGACGATATTGGCGCCGGTGGCGGCAAGCTTCAGGGCGATGGCTTTACCGATGCCCCGGGAGGCGCCGGTGATGAAGGCGGTTTGCGGCATAACAACGTTTTAAAGCGACGCTCGGGTCGCGGTTTACCATTTATCTTCTTCCGGAATATCCTTTCCCGGGCGCGTGTACTGCTTTCTCACGCGCACGATCTGCTCCACGCGCTCGAGCATCAGGGACGCCATGATCCGACCCGCATCCTCGCCTCCGGCCGCGGCCAATGTCGCCTTTAGCCGCGCCTCCGGGACATCCACGCGATACAGCAGCTGTACCAGGCGGGGGAAGTCGTGCACGAGGAGGTCGTTGCAATAGTCCGTCAGCCAGTCGAGCAGCGCGGCCTCCCCGGAGGGAACCGGCGAACCGAGGCTGTTTTCGAGCCATTGTATGACGTCGGCTTGCATCATATACTTTCGGTGACGCCCAGTCCGAAAAGCGCGAAATCATACTTTACGGGGTCGGCCGGGTCGAAAGCACGGAGAGCCTCCGTCACCTCCAGCGCGGCCTTCCAATCCACGACGTTCCGCTGGAGCAACCCGAAATGCCGGGCCACGCGGGCGACGTGGAGGTCCACCGGACACACCAGGGCCGAGGCCGGGATACGACGCCACACGCCGAAGTCGACGCCCTTGCCGTCGTTACGCACCATCCAGCGCAGGAACATATTGATCCGTTTGCACGAGGCGTTCTTCGCCGGTGACGCGATGTGCTTGCGCGTGCGGCCGGGGGCGTATTCCAGGGAGAAGAACGTGTCGTAAAAGCCGTTGAGGGCCGCCTCGATCGGCGCGGCCGGCCCCGCGGCGTCCCCCCCGAGCGCCACCGGCGCGGCGAAGCCGCGCAAAAACGCTTCCTCGAGCGATGCATGTCGCGCATAAAATTGCGCGAAGAACTCGATGAAGTATAGGAGGTCCGTCGTATTGAAGGTGCGGTGCTTGAACGTCATCAGGCGCTTGAGGTCCGACGGCTGGTGTCCGCGCACAAAGTCATAGGGCGCGTCGTCCATCAGCTCCATGAGCTGGGACGACTTCCGGATGATGATCTTCCGGTTGCCCCAGGCAAATATGGCCGCGAAAAAACCGGCTATCTCTATATCCTGCAAACGCGTGTAGCGGTGCGGGACGGATATGGGATCGTCCTGGATAAAACCGGGTTGGTTGTACAACCGGACCTTCGCGTCGAGGAATTTTTTGAGCTGAAGAGCAGTCATAGGCGTCTATCCGATCGCCTGGTCGAGATCGGCGATCAGGTCTTCTACATTTTCAATACCTACGCTCAGGCGGATCAGCGAATCCAGCAACCCGCCCCTGACGCGGTCTTCCCGGGGGATGGACGCGTGGGTCATCGAAGCGGGGTGACCGATGAGCGACTCGACACCGCCCAGGGATTCCGCCAGCGAAAAGAGGTGAGTGGAGCTGAGCACCTTGATAGCGGGCTCCATGCGGTCGTCCTTGAGGGTAAAGCTCATCATCCCGCCGAAGTCGCGCATTTGACGGCGCGCCACTTCGTAACCCGGGCTGTCTTCGAAACCGCACCAGTGCACCTTGCCTACCTTCGGGTTGTTGCGCAGCCAGTGCGCGATGGCCCGGCCGTTTTCACAATGCCGCTGCATCCGGACGTGCAGGGTCTTCAGCCCGCGTAATACCAGGAAGCAGTCCTGGGGGCCGGGGACCGCCCCGCAACTATTCTGGATAAACCGCAGCCGCTCTTCCAGCGCGGGGTCGTTGCCGATGATGCAGCCATGCACCACGTCGCTATGGCCGCCCAGGTATTTGGTAGCGGAATGCACCACCAGGTCGGCCCCGAAAGCCAGCGGATTCTGCAGGTAAGGGGAGGCGAAGGTATTGTCCACGCACAGCAGCGCGTTGTGCTTCTTAGCCAGCGTCGCCACCGCCGCGATGTCCGTGATCGTCATCATCGGGTTAGTCGGCGTCTCCGTCCAGATTAACCGGGTGCGGTCGTTCAGCACCGGTAGCAGCGACGCCGGGTCCTGCATATCGACGAAGTGAAAACGGAGTCCGTATTTTTCGAACACCTTTGTAAAGATGCGGTAGGTACCTCCGTACATATCGTTTGCCGCGATGACCTCGTCACCGGGCGAAAGGAGCTTCAGGATGGCATCCGTCGCCGCCATGCCGGAAGCGAAGGACAGACCCCAGGAGCCGCCCTCGATCGCGGCCAGCGCCTGCTGGAGGGCGTCGCGGGTGGGGTTTTGCGTGCGCGCGTATTCGTAGCCTTTGTGCTGTCCCGGCGCCGCCTGTACGTAGGTGGACGTCTGATATATGGGCGTCATGATCGCGCCCGTCGAGGGATCGGGTCGCACTCCGGCATGGATAAGTTTGGTTTCCAGTCTCATAGTCTTGTCTTTAACTAGGCAAAAGTATTATAAAGCAAAGTGTTTCCGCGTATAGGCTTCCAATTCGGGGAAAAATTTACCATAGCTCTCCGCGAGCTCCTCGTAGTGTTGCTCGAACAAGGCGTATACCGGCGCGCCGTCAGGGAGGTAGTGCGCCCGCCGGACCATGCCCTCCAGGCTGCGCGCGATGCCTTCCCGGAGAGAATAGTTGTACAGCCAATCGTGCTGCTTCATATAGGCAAAGGTTTGCACAAACCCCGGTGGCAGATAGGCGGCCGATTCTTCCAGGGTCTTATATACATGCCGGGCAAAAGCGGCCAGCGTTTCCGGCGTAAAACGCGTACGGTCGTTTGCCAGGAAGTGATCGTATATGATGTCGAGGAAAGCGCCGCTATACCGGCCCACCGCCGGCGCCAGGAAACCCCGGGCCGCCCGGAAAACGGGATGCGTGTCCGTGAAGTCGTCTATGAGGCGGTGCAGCTTGATACCGTGTTGTATGCCTGTAGGATATGCCTCCCAGGCTTTTCCCTTGACGAAGTCGCTGATCACGTTGCCCACGAGGACAGCATCGGTGTCAAACGATAGGTATGCGTGGGCCAGGAAATTCATACTACAATGTACACCTAAAGCACAAGACAATTTCTATTGGCCGCCCTTTCATTCATCCCATCTACGAAAACCATCGTTGTAGTTTAACACAAGATTAACCTTGTCATAGTAACAAAGTAATATTAGCCTGTAAACCTTACTGGAAGGGCATTTCACGTGTCGGAGGCCGTTGTTTTGCGGAGCGGATGATAAACGATCTTATCCAGTATGCACGTGTGCGTGACCTACGGTACCATTTATCCGCTTGGTTTCCCGCAAAACATCAACTTTGTTACTGAAATCTGTTATAGCCATTTAAAATTAATAGCCATGAGTCTCATTATCCATCACACCGCCAAGAAGATCGGCCTCAGCCTGCTGCTCGCCGCTTCCATCAGTTCCTACACCCTCGCCGCCCCGGTAAGGGATGTAAATGACAAAGCCAAAAAGTCCTTTGTCAAGAATTTCCCTTCCGCCGAGTCCATCAACTGGACCGAAAGCAAGAACGGGGATACCTACACCGCGTACTTCCGCCAGTATGACGTCAAAACCGTCGCCAATTTCGACCACGACGGCCAGCTCATCAGCGTGCTCCGGTACTACGGCGAAGACCGTCTCCCGCTTACCGTCCTGGCGCTGCTGAAAACCAAGTACTCCGACAAAACGATCTCCGGCGTAACCGAGTTTTCAAAGAACCAGAACGAAGACGTCGCCTACTACATCAAGTTGGAAGACGCCAAATTCTGGTATACGGTAAAGGTCGTTGGTAACGACATGGAAGAAACCGAAAAGCTTGACAAGCAATAAAACGGATCAATAACCTTTGTGCACAAGGGGCGGCCATGCCGCCCTTCTTTTTTGCCCTCCGGCGGGCCGCCGCCCGGCGAGTCGGCCATTCGCCCGTGGGGCGCCGGCCCGCGCCCGACACGCCATTCGCCCGGAGCTCCAGTTTAACGCAGTTTTAACCCAGGCGCGATAAACCTGCGGCGAAACAATCAACTTGCTGAACTATAACCGCTTGCCCAGCGCCTAGGGCTATATGGCCGTGACGCCGCCCGGGCGGTAACCACCTGCTGGCCCCTATAGTCCCTTTCCCGAAAAACGCATGGTATCCCTTTTGACCTTTGTACCACAGCAAAACGATATACCATGACAAACACAATGCTTGAGACCGCTCTTGGTCTCCTCATCACCATCGGCGGGGTATCGGCTTCCGCCGCTCCCGTTACCTTTCACACCGCCCCCATCACCACTCACACAGCCTACGTCACCCAGGCCGCGATAGACGAGCTGACCGAAGCCTTCCCCAGCGCCAAAAACGTGCAATGGAAGGGTGCGGATGAAGAAGGCGTCTTTACCGCGTATTTCGTGGTCGGCTCGGTGAAGACCACCGCCAATATCGATAAGGACGGGAAGCTCCTGACCTTCTTCCGGTATTACGATGCGGGCAACCTGCCCGACCGGATCCGCACCATCCTTGCCGACCAGTTCCCCGGCAAGGACATCCAGGGCATGACCGAAATGGTGGATGATACCAGCCCCGATGGGACGGAGGTGACGACCTACCAGGGCACCCTGGAGGACGCGCAACACATCTATAAGGTGCGCCTCGACGGACGGAAGGCGAAGATCACGGATACGCTGGACAAGCAATAGCCGCGCTTTTGGCGGCGGTGCAAATTTAACCCGCCGCCGCCGCCAAAACCCTTACATTTGCGGCTCAAAAACACGCATATGTCCAAGGGTCCCATCTCTCAGTTCATCCAACACCACTACCGCCACTTCAACGCGGCGGCGCTGGTGGACGCTGCCAAAGGATATGAAGCCCACCTCGATGCCGGGGGCAAAATGATGGTCACACTGGCCGGGGCCATGAGCACCGCGGAATTGGGTTTGTCGCTGGCTGAAATGATCCGCCAGGATAAGATCCAGATCATCTCCTGCACCGGCGCCAACCTGGAAGAAGACGTGATGAACCTGGTCGCGCACTCCCACTACAAAAGGGTGCCCAATTACCGGGACCTGACCCCCCAACAGGAATGGGACCTCCTGGAAAATCACTATAACCGCGTCACGGATACCTGCATACCCGAGGAAGAGGCCTTCCGGCGGCTGCAAAAACACCTCGTCAAGGTGTGGAAAGACGCCGAGTCCAAAGGCGAACGCTACTTCCCCCACGAATTCCTTTATAAGGTCGTCCTTAGCGGGGAGCTTGAGCAATACTATGAGATCGATCCGAAGGACAGCTGGATCGTGGCCGCCGCCAGGAAGAACATTCCCATCGTCGTTCCGGGCTGGGAAGACTCCACCACCGGCAACATCTTCGCCAGCTATGTCATCAAAAAGGAATTGAAGGCGTCTACGGTAAAAGGCGGTATCGAATACATGGCCTGGCTGGCCGACTGGTACCGTGCGAACAGCGATGGAAAGGGGGTGGGCTTTTTCCAGATCGGCGGCGGCATTGCCGGCGACTTCCCGATCTGCGTGGTCCCCATGATGTACCAGGACCTCGAATGGCATGACGTCCCCTTCTGGTCTTACTTCTGCCAGATTTCCGATTCCACCACTTCTTACGGTTCGTATTCCGGCGCCGTTCCCAACGAAAAGATCACCTGGGGCAAGCTCGGTATCGACACGCCGAAGTTCATCGTGGAAAGCGACGCAACGATCGTGGCGCCGCTCATGTTTTCGTATATCCTTGGCTGGTAGCCCCCCGCGCCTCAAGGCGTGCGCGCCAGCCGCTCCAGCTTCCAGGCGTCGGGAAGGGCCTTTATCAGGAACAGGGTAAAGGCCACGCGCACCAGCGCGCCCGAAATTCCCGTCGTGACATTCACGCTACCGCGGGCATAGCCGCAAAAGAGGTCTATGCTCCACAGCAGCACATAACAGACCGTGCCTGTGAGTAGCGCCACAAAGGGTTTACGACGCGTATAAAACCCCAGCGCCGCAAACAGCGTCCCCAGCAACAAAATGATCCCCAGCAATTGTAGCGTAAGGTCCTGGTGGGCGTAAGAAATCAGCACCTGCGACACCACCAGCAGCGCCGCAATCCAAAACAGGGTATTCCGTCCATGCCGGACGGTCGATTCATAACCCTGTCGTTGCAGCTCGTCGAGATTGGCTATATGTTCGGTAAGCAGGTCTTCACCGGGCACACGGTTTTCCATAGCGGATTTTTGTTATATGAAAATACGCCTTTCCCCGGAATTGACCGCGCTTTTCTTTCCCCTTGAACAACCCGCTGACCGCCAGTATCCTTACGCCCGCCATCTTCCGCCCTTACGCCGCCGCGCTTCCGCCGCCGCTCGCAACCCGGCCTGCACGACTTCGGTGAGGGGGGGTAGGTGCCTTTTTTCCCCTGTTTTGCGAAAAGTTTCGCAAAA
>NZ_DATJIY010000264.1:0-15469 GCF_035492835.1 Dinghuibacter sp. | reverse complement strand
TGCTGCACCTTTTTACCTCGCTTTGCGGTGCACCGCAAAACGAGGTAAAAAGGTGCAGCACCCCTCGACTATTCCTTTCGCGCCAATCGCAATCGCAACCGCGATCCGAATCCAAAGCGGGGCCGGGGTCGCGTCAGCCGTACTTTTTTACGGGATTGGTCTTGTAATCCGGGTCGTACCGCACGAAGAACCACAGGTACACCGTGCGGCTCAGCCGCATGAGCCAGGGTTGCAGCGCGAACAAGAACGCGATACACAACCCCAGACACCAGAAGACCCGGTTGTCCTCGGCGGAAAAGCCGATCAGCACCCACCAGGCCACGAACCACGCAACGATCAGCGCCACCGAAAGGGCGTAGCTGACGTAACCGGTGCCGTAGTAAAAACCGGGCTCCAGCTCCGTGGGCTGCCCGCAAACGGGGCATTTCTCGTTCATGTCGGTCGTGTGCTTGAGGTTGTAGGCGCTGTAGTCCTTGAAAAGCTTGCCGCGCCGGCAGCGGGGGCATTGCATCGTGAGCATGCTCCAGAGGTAGTTGGGACGGGTATCGTTCGACATATGTTAGGCGGATAAAGCTGTGACGTTGGTTTTCTTCCTTTCCCCGATCTGCTGACGCCACATGGCGTAGTAGAGCCCTTTTAGCTCCAGCAGGTTTTCGTGCGAGCCGGTCTCCACGACCTCGCCCTGCTCCAGGACGTATATGCGGTCGGCGTGCATGATCGTCGAAAGCCGGTGGGCGATCAGGACGCACACCTGGTTGCCCTCCGCGGAAATCTCGCGGATGGTCGCGGTGATCGATTCCTCGGTGATCGAGTCCAGGGCGGAGGTGGCTTCGTCGAAGATCAGGAGGGCGGGGTTCCGGAGCAACGCGCGGGCGATGGAAAGCCGCTGTTTTTCTCCACCGGAAACCTTCATACCCCCTTCCCCGATGACCGTGTCGATGCCCTTGTCCGCCCGTGCCAGAAGGCGGTCGCAGGAGGCCTTGTGGAGCGCTTCCATGAGTTGTTCGTCGGTGGCGGAGGGGTAGACGAAGAGCAGGTTTTCCTTGATGCTCCCAGAGAACAGCTGGGTATCCTGGGTCACGAAACCGATCTGGTTGCGGAGGTCGTCGAGGTGTATTTCCTTGCCGTCGATGTGGTTATAGGTAATGCGCCCTTCCTGCGGCTGGTAGAGGCCCACCAGCAGCTTCATCAGCGTGGTCTTGCCCGAGCCGGATGGCCCGACGAAGGCGATGGTCTCGCCCTTGTCCGCCTTGAAGCTGATGTCGTGGACGGCCTTTTGGTTGGCGCTCCGGTGCTGGAATCCGACGTGATCGAAGGACAACGTCTGGATGTGACCGAGGTGAACCGGGTGGGCCGGTTCCTTTTCCACGGTTTTTTGCATCAGGTCGTGGAAGTTCTTGAGCGAGGCCTCGGCTTCCCGGTAATTCAGGATGATGTTACCCAGTTCCTGAAGCGGGCCGAAGATGAAGAAGGAATAGAACAGCATGGTCATTACCTGCCCCGCGGTTATATGGTCCTGGAAAACCAGCCACAGCAACAGGAACATGATCGACTGGCGCAGGAAGTTGACAAAGGTCCCCTGCGCGAAGTTGAGGGGCCGGATGCTCTTGACCTTTTTGAGCTCGAGGCCGAGGATCTTGAACGTATTCTGGTTGAGCCGGTTGATCTCCTGTTTGGTCAGGCCGAGGCTTTTCACCAGCTCGATGTTCCGGAGCGATTCGGTCGTGGCGCCCGCCAGGGCGTTGGTTTCGTGGACGATCTTTTTCTGAATGATCTTGATTTTGCGGCTCAGGACGCTCGTCATCCAGGACAGGATCAGCATGCCGCCCACGTACATCGGTACGATGGACCAATGGAGCATGAAGGAGTAGATACACACGAATACCACGCCCACGATGATCCCGAACAGGACGTTGACAAATGAGATGATGAACTTTTCGGTATCCGCGCGCACCTTGGTCAGGGTCGACAAGGTTTCCCCGCTCCGCTGGTCTTCGAACTCGTTAAAGGGCAGACCCATGGAGCGCTCCAGGCCGTCGGTGAAGATGGTGGCGCCAAACTTCTGGACGATCACCTGGGTATAATAGTCCTGGAAGGCTTTGGCGATCCGCGACACCATGGCTACGCCGATCAGGATGCCCAGGTATTGGGCTACGCCCCAGGCGTATTGGGACGCCGTCCGGACACCGCCGGACTCGAAATTTTTATAGGTCGCGCCCTTTTTGAGGAGGTCGTGCGGATGGTTGGCGAACATATCGATGATCTTCCCCAGGAAAATGGGATCGAGCATCGAAAACGCCTGGTTGATCGCCGCCAGCACGAGGGCCAGGAGCACGATCCATTTATAGGGTTTTAGGTAGTGGAGCAACAGCTTCATATCAATTCGTAATTTCTGTATTCAAATAATCGTTTGCCTGTCTGTCTTTCCAGCCAATACAGGATGCGGTCCTTGCCGCGTTTGAATTTTTTTTGACGGACGTCGAAGTCGAATATCCAGTCTTCCTGGGCCACCCGGTTGGCCATGACCTCGGGGTGCGTGCCCTGGAAAACGGCCAGGGAGTCGATGTCGTTATGCAGATAGGTCTCCACCTTTGGCGGCAGCGCGTCGGTGAAGGCCTTCATCTGCTGGTCGCCACGCCAGAGGGACGGGAAGTAGCGCAGTTTTTTCTCGTGATCCCGGGGATCCTTGACCCAACCGTAGTGGTAGATATAAGCATCCACCGGCCGCACCTTTAACTTGCGGAGCTCACCCGTGGCGGGGTCCTGTTTGCGGAAACCCTGGGCGTCCTTGTAGGAATGGATGTCCTTGTCGTTGCGGACGACGCGGATTTCCCGGCTGTACCACCGCCGGCTGTCCCCTACAAAGCGGTAGCTTCCGAAGAAGTGCTCGTACCGGAACAACAACCCCTCCACGCGCGGGTCGTCCTTGTACCGCTCCATGGCCGCCTTGATTGCGGCCAGGTATTTTTCGTGCACCACCTCGTCCGCCTGCAGGTAGAACCCCCAGGTGCTGTCGGGCGATATGGCGGCAAAAGCCTTGTCGGTCTCGACCGCCAGCACCCTGCCGCCTTCCCGGAGCGATTCGTCCCAAACCGACGGCACGATCCTGATCTTAGGGGAATCGATGGACCGGATCAAGTCTTCGGTTTCGTCATCGGACTGGCCGAGACAAATGACGAATTCGTCTACGAGGGGAAGGATGGACCGGATGGATTCAACGACAGGGTATCCGAATTTGACGGCGTTGCGCACAAAGGTAAAACCGCTGACTTGCATGGGTGCAAAGGTACGCTTTTTCCGAGGCGGCGCCGCCACGGCGGGGAACCCGCGCGGGACGGGCGCCGCGCCCGAAGAACCCGCGCTGGTCGCCGCCCCGCGCTATCGCTGGCGGTCCAACCCCCTGAATTGAAGGGCCTCCGCGACGTGTTCCGTCTTGAGCACCGCGCAGCCGTCGAGGTCGGCGATGGTGCGGGCGATCTTCCGGACGCGGTCGAACGCCCTGGCGGAAAGGCCGAGGTTTTCGACGGCGTTTTTTAGCAGACCCGAGGCTCCGGCAGGAAGCCGGCAATAGCGATGCAGGTGGGCGGAATGCATGTGGGCGTTCGCGTATAGGCCGGGGTGGGCGGCAAAGCGATCGGATTGGCGGGCGCGGGCGGCGGCGACGCGGGCACGGACGTAGGCGGTGGAGGTGACGGCGCCGGGTAGCGTTTCCGGTGCGGCGTCCATCTCGGCGTAACTCACCGGCCCCACCTCTACCTGCAGATCGATCCGGTCGAGGAGCGGACCCGAAAGCCGTTGCCAATAGCGGCCAACCAGGGTGGCGGGGCAGGTGCAGTTCTTATCCGGGTGCCCCCGATAACCGCAGGGACAGGGGTTCATCGCGGCCACCAGCATGAATGAGGCTGGGAAAGAAAGGTTCCCGGTTACGCGGGACACATTGACGCTGCGATCCTCCAGGGGCTGTCGGAGGTATTCCAGCGACATCCGTGGGAACTCGGGGAGCTCGTCGAGGAAAAGCACGCCATTGTGCGCCAGGGACACTTCGCCGGGTAGGGGCGGGGCTCCGCCACCCACCAGGGAGGTCGCGCTGGAGCTGTGGTGGGGGCTGCGAAAGGGCCGCATGGCGATCAGGCCCGAGCCGGGGTTGATCTTGCCGGCGACGCTGTATATCCGGGTTACCTCGATCGCTTCTTCCCGGGTCAGGGGCGGGAGTATGCCGGGCAGCAGCCGGGCCAGGAGGGTCTTGCCCGTACCCGGGGGCCCCACCAGTAAGACATTATGGCTGCCGGCCGCGGCGATCTCCAGCGCCCGTTTGGCGTGAGCCTGGCCGCTGACGTGGCGAAAGTCGAGAGTGGATTCGACGGCGGCGCTGCTGAAGGGTGCCCCGCCAACAGCCGCGCCGCCGATGACGGTCCTGCTGGGGGCGGTCGCACGGTCGCCTGGCCTGGCCGCTGAACTGGGCACCCGGAAACGGGAAGCGCCCCCCTCGCAGACAACATCCACCACTTCCCGGAGGCTCGACACGCCATAAACGGGTAACCCTTCGATCAGCGCTGCTTCGGCCGCGTTCTCGGCGGGCAGGATGAGCCCGCGGCCTTCCCGCGCCACCTGCTCGGCGATCACCAGCACGCCCTGGATCGGCCGGAGGGCGCCATCGAGCGAGAGCTCCCCCATGATCGTATACTGCCGAAGGCGCTCGGGGTCTTTGATCTGTCCGCTGGCGCCCAGGACGCCCAGGGCGATGGGGAGGTCGAAGGCGGTCCCCGTTTTGCGCAGCCCCGCCGGCGCGAGATTGACGACGATCTTGGTGCGGGGCATATTCCAGCCGTTACTTTTTATCGCGGATTCGATCCGTCGGAGACTTTCCCGGACCGCGCCGTCCGCCAGGCCCACGATAAAATAATGCAGCCCCGCCGTCACGCTCACCTCTACGGTGATGGCGCGGGCTTCCATGCCGAACACGGCGCTCCCGTAAGTGGTTACCAGCATACATACCTGTTGCCGGGGGATGTTTTTATCGGGTGTCGCCCCCGGCCGCCTTTTTGATCGCCTGTCCGAGCAGGTCGACCCCGTAGACGAGGAGGAGGTACAGAAAGGCCATCAAGACCAGGACATAGGGCTTCAGGGACGCCAGCGTGGTTACGAGCTCGTCGCGGAAAAGCGATACGGTCACGAGCGCAAAAAAGGGAAGAACGAGGTAGAACGGGTTCCGGCGTACGGCAAAGAACAGCAGGGCCATGGCCAGCAATGGGAGCAGCTGCCACAGGATGGTTGGATAAAAACCGCGCCGGGCGACCTCCGCGATACCGACCATCAGACCGCATAAGGCATAGAAGGCCAGCAGTCCGTTCGCCATGGCGACCAGCCGGCGCAGCTCCGGACGCCGGGCCTTCCAGACCAGGAACAGCAACACCAGGACGAGGGCGGAAAAATCATATCCGACACGGAAAAATATGCTCAGGATGATGCCGGTGTTGTTCATGCGGATGGCGGTTTATGGTTGATCGCGCCCGCGGCGCCAGGCAGGTTTTCCAGGAGATCGATGACTTTTTCCCTGCGGAGGATGAGGTATCCGATGCGGTCGTTGCTGATACCCTCCCGGAGCTGGTAGCTGAACAGGAGCTGGTCCCCCCGGACCTCGGTTTCAAAATAGCGGAACGCGATATTGGGATAATCCATCAGCGAGGCCCCGATCTCGTAGAGATGCGTGGAGAGCACGAACAGGGAGCTTTTGACCTTTACCAGTCCCTTGATCACCGCGGTGGAACAATTCATGGCGTCCTCGATATTGGTGCCCTTGAAAAGCTCGTCGATCAGGATCAGCCATTTTTTACCGTCGGCGACCTTCAGGACGGTGTTCTTGATGCGCTGGACCTCGTTGAAGAAATAGCTTTCACCCTTGAAGATGTTGTCCTGAACCTGGATGTTGCTGAGCAACCCGTCGAAAAGCGATAGCTCCATCGACGCGGCGGGTACGCCCATGCCCACGTGCGCCATGAAAACGCTGATCCCCACCGCCCGGATAAAGGTGCTTTTGCCGCCCATGTTCGCGCCGGTGAGGAAAAGGAAGTTGTTCTCGTAGTCGAGTCGAAGGTTATACGGCACGGGTTCGTCCAGCAGGAGATGGAACAGCCCTTCCGCCTTGATGACGGGCGTGGACTGGGACCGGACGACCGGAAAGTGAAGGCCCAGGTGGAGGACCGCCATCGCCATCCCGTAATACGCGTCCAGCCGGTGGTAGAGACGGAGCAGGTCCTGCAACTGGTGCTTGTACCGGTAGAGGAGGAAGTGGCCCAGCGCCAGGAACTGCTGCCGGCGCATCTTTTCCACGCTCCCCACGGCCACCGCTTCACGGATGACGTCGTGGTCCATCCGCGCGCGGACCTCCAGGAGGAGCTCTTTGAGCAGCGAAGGGGCGCCCTCGTCGGAATAGGCGGCCAGGATGCGGTTTATCCCCCTGAAAAAATCCAGGAAATGCCCCAGCGTATACCGCACCATCGAAAAGTCGGGTCCGTGAAAGAGCTTGTACGCCAGTGCGTCCACCGGGGAGCTGGAGTTGGGGATGGTGTCGAAGTTATAGGTATAGTACTTTTCCAGGACCATCAGGGTGCCGTTGGTGATCTCCGCGGGCCAGGCCGATTCCCGCTTCAGGATCCACCGGATGGTCTCCTGGGTCGCCAGGATCCTGTTCAGGTCGTGGTAGGGATGACGGAGCAGTTGTTCGAGCTCCGTCCGGCCTCCCGTGGTACGGGTAAAGTTGATCTTGTGGAAGACCGAGTCTTCCGCGTCTGCATTAAAAACGGACAGGTCCCTGAGGGTGGTGGCATCGATCTCCATAAGCGACTGGTTTTACCGGCTGAATGAAAGCCGTTCTCCCCTATAAGAGTCGTGAACCGTCATTTTTCCATAACCATTCTCGAAAATAAGCCGGCCATTAACAAAAGTTTGGCTAACGGCGCCCTTCAGGGTCTGTCCTTCCAGGGGACTCCACCCGCACTTATAGAGCAGGTTTTCCCTGGAGATCGTCGTCGTCGCTTCGGTATCCACGATCACCAGGTCCGCTTTATACCCCTCCCGGATGTACCCGCGGCCCTCGATCTGGAAACAATCGGCCACGGCGTGGCTCATTTTGCGGGCGATGGTCTCGAGGCTGATCTTCCCTTCCGCCCGTGCGTGGAGCATCAGCGGCAGGGAGTGCTGGACCAGGGGCAGACCCGAGTGTGCCTTTTCATACGGCGGTTGTTTTTCCGCCCAGGTGTGGGGCGCGTGGTCCGTGGCGATGACGTCCAGCCGGTCGTCCAGGAGCGCTTCCCAAAGGGCGTCCCGGTTGAAGGAGGCCTTGATGGCGGGATTGCACTTGATCTGGTAGCCCAGCCGCGCATAGTCGTCCGCCGTGAACGACAGGTGGTGTACGCACACTTCGGTCGTGATCCGTTTGTCGGTCAGCGGGATCATATTGGTGAACAGCTGTAGTTCCCTGGCGGTGCTGATGTGGAGGATGTGCAGCCGGCTGTTGTACTTCTTGGCGAATTGGACCGCCGTAAAAGACGACGAAAAACAGGCTTCCTCATCCCGTATCCGCGGGTGGTCCGCCGGTTCCAGGTCTTCCTTTTCCCCCTTTATACGTGCGTAGTTCTCTTTTATGATCTTCTCGTCCTCGCAGTGCGTGGCGATCAATACCTCGCTCTCCCTGAACAACCGGTCGAGCGTGAGGTAATTATCCACCAGCATATTCCCCGTCGAAGACCCCATGAATATCTTGATGCCGCAAACGTCTTTCCTTTTATCGTTCGTCTTCAGTACCTCGTCCGCGTTGTCGTTGCTCACCCCCATGAAGAAAGAGTAGTTAGCCAGTGAATTGGCCGCGCCGATGGCGTATTTGTCTTCCAGCAGTTCCTGCGTCAGCGCATTGGGGATCGTGTTGGGCATTTCCATAAAGCTCGTCACACCGCCGGCCACCGCAGCGCGCGACTCCGTGGCGATCGTCGCCTTGTGCGTCAGCCCCGGTTCCCTGAAGTGGACTTGATCGTCGATGACCCCCGGGAGCAGGTGCTTGCCCGTACCGTCGATCTCGGTGGCGTTGGCGTCGATCGTCCCGCCTATTTTGGCAATCCTGCCGCTTTCGATCAGTAGGTCTCCGGCGATAGTCTTGCCTTCATTGACTATGTGGATGTTTTTGATCAGGTATCTGTCCATAGGCTCGCAATATAGGACAAATTTACCCCCGTCCGCCCCGGGGGAGTGCAGGCACGATACCGGAAAACACGGAGACCCTACCCTTCCAGGTGGATGCACAACATGATCATGCGCGACTTCAACGATTCGATTACGTTGGAGTACTTGTTGGTCTGGTCCTGTGACAGGATGTTGCCAAAACCGTTGTTGAACCGTATCTCCGGGGAGAAGATAAAGCTGGGGAAATAGAAGTTCAGCCCCGCGCCAAAGTCGATCCCGGCATCCCCGGGCTTTACCTTAACGAGGTTTTCGACCTTCCGGTTCGCGGAATTGCTGGCCAGGTCGTAGTCGTAGTGGAGACCTACGAAGGTATATACGCGGAAGTTGCGGATGCGGTCGCTGAGGAATTTGAGGTCCAGGGGAAAATCCAGGAGGGCGGACTGGACCTCCTTGACGGAGTTGGTATCCTCCCCGTAGACGGGATATTTGATGGTATAGGCGATATCGCGGGTCGCAAAGATCAGTTGGGGGTTGAACCTCAGCTCGAAGTGCGGGATAAGACGGAGGGTGCCCAGGAGACCCAGGCCAAAACCGCCGACGGCCTTGGTGTTGGCCACCTGGACGCTGTCATAGGTCATCATCCGGGGGGACGGCTGGGCTTTGAAGCGCGCGCTGTTGTACGAAAGCGTGATCCCGAAATAATAGGGTTTGGAATCGTGCTCCGGCAAATTGGGTTCCCAAATCTGGGACTGGGCCCTGCTCACGCTCCACAAACCCATCAGGCCCAATGTGATCAATAGGATATTCAGCCGCTTCAAATGCATGTCACTCAAACGTTCCGGGGGAATTTTTATTGTGGGCCGGGCCAAAACGGCGGGCCGCCGGCGGGGCGGGCTACTTTATCCCCGTATAAATACTGCAAATGCCCAGGGTCAACCCCTTTGCCCGAGTGGCGTTGTACCCCACGGCGTCGAGTACCGCGGTAAATCGTGCCCCTTCGGGGAACGCCTGGATGGAGTCGCCCAGGTAGGCATACGCCTTTTTGTTGTGGCTGAAAAAGGACACCAGGACGGGGCAGATGTGGCGCATGTACCAGCGGTAGAGTCGCCCGGTCAGGCCGCCGGGCTGGGAAAACTCGAGCACCACCAGCTTGCCGCCCGGGCGGAGGACGCGCCGGATTTCGGCAAGACCCCGGTCGAGGTGTTCGAAGTTACGGACCCCGAAGGCGACGGTGACGGCATCGAACTGGTTGTCGGCGAAGGGCAGGCGACCGCTGTCGCCCTGCCGCAGCGTGATGTGGTCCGAGAGTCCTTCGCGTTCCAGCTTGCGGCGGCCCAGCTCCAGCATGCCTTCACTTATATCCACCCCCGTGATCTGCCCGGGCCGGAGCCGGCGGTAGGTCATGATCGCCATGTCACCGGTACCGGTGGCTACATCCAGGAGGCTATGGACCTCAAGACCGCGCAGCTCCCGGATCGCGCGTTTGCGCCACCAAAGGTCTACACCGCCGGAGAGGAAGCGGTTCAGGAAGTCGTAACGGGGGGCAATGTCATCGAACATGGAGGCCACTTGCTCTGTCTTGCTCGCCTGAGAATCATCGTAGGGGACGACACGGTCATGCCTGTAGGATGTCATGGCGCGAAATTACTGTAATTTGCAGTATGGAGATTGTGAAAGCGGCCTACCTCATTTCAAGCCCGGCGCTGGCGGATTGCCCCAAGGCGGACCGTCCCGAGTACGCCCTGATCGGGCGAAGCAATGTGGGAAAGTCATCGGTATTGAATATGATCACCAACAAGGAAGGGCTGGCGAAGATCAGCCGTAGCCCGGGGAAGACCCGGCTCATCAACCATTTTGCGATCGAAAGCACGCCGTCTGCGGAGGTGCGGGGACCCGTTACGTCCTGGTACCTCGTCGACCTGCCGGGCTATGGCTTCGCCAAAGTGTCCCACGCGCAACGCAAGCAATGGGAAAAGATGATCGAGGAGTACGTCCGTAAACGGGAGACCCTCGGCGTATTGTTTGTCTTGATCGACAGCCGGCACGAGCCCCAGGCGATCGACCTGGAGTTCATCGGGAAGCTGGGCGAATGGCAGGTGCCGTTTGCCTTGATTTTTACCAAATCCGATAAGAGCACACAGAAGGAGGTCGCGGCCAACGTGCGTCGTTTCCTCGACGAGATGCGGAAAGAATGGGAGTTCCTGCCGCCGCATTTCGTAACATCCGCGGTAAAAAAAACAGGGCGCAAGGCCCTGCTGGAATATATTAACGAGTCGAATGCTTCCTACGCGGCGGCGCACGCTGCCGCGCCGGTTGGCCGGGCTCAGGCCGGGACCACAAGCCGGAAGCCGTTGCCGTGAATGTTGACGATTTCGATGGTCTCGTCTTCTTTCAGGTATTTGCGGAGCTTGGCGATGTACACGTCCATGCTCCGGCCGTTGAAATAAGTGTCGCTGCCCCAGATACGCTTGAGGGCCTGTTCCCGGGGTAGCAGGTCGTTCTTAAACTCGGCCAGCATTTTGAGCAGCTCGTTCTCCTTGGGCGACAGCGTCTGCGTCTTGCCGTTGATCGACAGCTCCCGCAGCTTGGGGTTGAAGTGATAACGGCCCAGATCGTATTCGGTGACCTCGCCGGTCTTGTTCATTTCCTCATTGCGCTTAAGGATGGCTTTTATTTTTAAGAGAAGCACCTCGCTGTCGAAGGGTTTGGTGATGTAGTCGTCGGCGCCGAGTTTGTAGCCCTGGATGATGTCCTCTTTCATGGTTTTGGCCGATAGGAAGAACAAGGGGATGTCGGGGTCGACGTCGCGGATTTCCTCGGCCAGCGTAAAGCCGTCCATGTTGGGCATCATGACGTCCAGGAGGCAAAGGTCGAACTTCTCCCGGCGGAAGGCTGCCAGACCCAGGATCCCATCCCTTTCCAGCGCCACGTCGTAATCATTCAGCTCGAGATAGTTCTTCAATACCATGCCGAGGTTGTTGTCATCTTCCACTAAAAGGATCTTGGGGTGATTCGCTTCCATATACTTCTGATTTAAAGAGTCTTAAAATTATCCCGTTTTTCTGAGAAAACGCGCGGCTGCCGTATTTTTGTTGCTTATGACACTCAAGACACTCATCGTGATCGGGGACAGGGTTTTGATCCGTCCCAAGACGGGGGATGAACGTACAGAGAGCGGTTTGTATCTGCCGCCGGGTGTACAGGAAAAGGAAAAAGTACAGCAAGGTTACGTTATAAAAACCGGACCGGGTTATGCAATACCTACGCCGATCGAAAATGAATCCTGGAAAGGGGAGGACGAGCAGGTCAAATATGTGCCCCTCCAGGTCCGCGAAGGCGACCTGGCGATATTCCTGCTGAGCGGCGCCACGGAGGTCATGTACGATGGGGGGAAGTATTTCATTGTACCGCAAGGCGCCATACTTATGCTCGAACGCGACGAGGAGCTATAAGACCACGTCGCCCGGCCGCGCGGGTGTTAAGGGGTCGCTAAGCACAAGTCGCAAATCCCGCAACGCGGCCCCGCCGGCATCCCGAAATAGTCGTTGATCAGTTGCGCCCTGCAACCCGCGGTGGCGCCCATGTACCCGATCATCTCCTGGAGCCGCTGTGTGTACACGGCTTTGCGCGAAAGGATGCGCGCATAGTCTATGCGCAGTTCGTCCACGCGGATACGGGGTTGGAGCAGGCGTATCTGCGGGGTATTGACGGCGGGAGCATAGGATAGGATACCAGCCCTGTCCAGGGCGGCGAGCCGCTGGGCGATCATCGGGGGGGCGAGCCGGGTGATCCGGGTGAGCCGGCTTTCGGACAGCCGGGTGGGATAGTGGAGGATGCCGGGATAGTTCCGTAACAGTGCGTCCACCAGTGGATCGTTCAGCGCCTCCAGCGCGCGGCCATCGAGTGAAAACTGGCAGCTGGGCGGGCGTCTGACCCGGTCGGCGTAGAGGAGGACTTCTTCCTGCTCCAACGCCTTGAGGGCGTGGAGAGTGATCGCGGCGGGGCGTTTGAAGCGTGCGACGAAGGTATCCAGGGAAAAGTCATACCATTCCATTTCCCCGGTTTCTGCGGGGATCTGCAGGAAATTGACGAGGTCCCGGTAAGTACCCCGGATGGCTTCTTCTGAAGGAAAGCGCTGACCGGGCAGCGCTTCCAGGGTGCGAAGGTCGTTTTCCCCATAGAGCAGGACGGCCACCGCGCCGGTTCCATCCCTGCCGGCGCGGCCGGCTTCCTGGTAGTAATTCTCGATGCCATCGGGGGCGTCGTAGTGCAGAACGATGCGCACATCTGGCTTGTCAATGCCCATGCCAAAGGCGTTGGTCGCGACCATGACGCGGACCTCCCCGCGCATCCATGCCTCCTGGATGCGGCCGCGGTCCCCTGTCGGCATGCCCCCGTGATAGGCCGCCGCGCGGTGTCCCGCGGACGCCAGGATACCCGAGAGGTCCTCCGTGGTCCGCCTGTTACGGCAATAGACGATCCCGGCGCCCGGCGTGTCTTCCAGGAAGCGGAAGAGGGCCTCGGTCTTGTCTTCCGTCCGCCTGACGCTCAGGGCAAGCCGGGGCCTCAGGAGCGGTCCCTCGATAACGACCGGCGATCGGAGCCCCAACTGGCGGATGATGTCGGACCGGACTTCCCGGGTGGCCGTAGCCGTTAGTGCCAGGAAAGGCGCGGCGGGCAGCAAGGCTTTTATCTCCGCGATCCGCCGGTACGCGGGGCGGAAGTCGTGTCCCCATTCGGATATGCAGTGGGCTTCGTCCACCGCCACCAGACCGACGTCGATGTGAGGGAGGTAATCGGTCAGCGCCCTGGTTTCCAGGCGTTCGGGGGATACGTATAGGAGCTTGATCCGGCCCCGTACGGCGGCCTGAAGGATGTCTTCGGTGTCCTGCCAGGTCTGTCCGGTAAGGAGGGCGGCGGCCGGGATGCCCTTGTCGACGAGCGCGTCCACCTGGTCTTTCATCAGGGCGATGAGGGGACTTACGACCAGGGTTAGCCCGGGGAGCATCAGCGCCGGCACCTGGTAGCATACGGACTTACCGCTCCCGGTGGCCAGCAGGGCCAGGACGTCCCGCTTGTCGAGCAGGGCCTTGATCGCCTCTTCCTGTAGCGGGCGGAAACCGTCGAATCCCCAGTATTGCTTCAGGAGAGCCAGGGGCGACGGGTGCTGGGGGTCAGGGAGCGACATAGGCTTTGGCGGTTCCCTTTTCGATCAGGCCTCCCTTTGCCACGACCTGCGGTGGCGCCCAGGTGGCGCCGCCCACCCGGATCTCGCCCGAGAGGAGCTTGGCGGCAGCGGGGACGACCTCCCCTTCTTTGAGCAGGAGCAGGTCCCCAACGCGCAGTTCCTGGCTGTCCACCGGAAAAATCAGCTCCTGGTGCCGGTCGTCGAAGGCGATCATGTAGGCGGTGATGTTCATCGGCCTAAAGTTACCATCTTTGCGCCATGGATATAGTTTACTCGCTGGAGGAATTGCCCACGGTGGCTTCCCGGTTCCTGGAGACGGTCCGTATGCCTGCGGTGATCGCCCTGCACGGGGAAATGGGTGCGGGTAAGACGACCTTCGTCAGCACGCTGGGCAAGGCCCTGGGTGTGGTGGGTCACCTGTCCAGCCCTACATTCTCACTGGTCAACGAATACCGGACGGGGTCGGGCGTCATTATTTACCATATGGACTGGTACCGTCTGAAGGGGCCAGAGGAGGCAGTGATGGCCGGTATGGAGGAATACCTGTTTTCGGGGAGGACCTGCCTGGTCGAATGGCCCGAACGGGCGCCGGGCATCCTGCCCGGGGACGCCATCCATGTCTGGCTGGAGGTGGTGGATCCTTTTACACGAAGGTTGAGGGTCTGACGCCAATTTTGTACATTTATGATCCCATTCTAATCGTTGTCTGACTATGCCTGTCAAGAAGCCCTTTTTGGCTACTTCATTTACCTACGAAACGCTCGAAGAAACCTTGGACGTCAAGCCCAAGGGAACCTCTCTGCATATCGGCATACCCAAGGAAAACTGGTTTAACGAAAACCGCGTTCCCCTCACCCCCGAGGCCGTGAGCGTGCTGGTGAGCAACGGGCATAAGGTCGTCATGGAGTACAAGGCCTCCGAGGGCGCCCATTATTCCGATATGGAATACAGCGACGCCGGGGCAAAGATCGCTTACGACAAAAAAGAGGTCTACCAGAGCGACGTGCTCATCAAAAGCGCTCCCGTGAGCGAAGTGGAGCTGGAGTGTCTCAAGCCGGGTCAGGTCATCATTTCCCCGATCCACCTGGCCGTGATGAAGAGCGAAATCCTGGAGAAAATGATGGCCAGGCGCATCACGGCGTTGTCCTTCGAGAACCTCAAGGACGATTCGGGCAACTATCCCATTGTGCGGTCCATGAGCGAAATCGCGGGGAGCGCCGTCATGCTGATCGCGGGACAGTACCTTAGCAACGCCAACGACGGCAAGGGCGTGTTGCTCGGGGGCATTTCGGGGATTCCCCCGACCAAGGTCATCATCCTCGGGGCCGGGATCGTGGGCGAGTTCGCCGCCCGGACAGCCATGGCCATGGGGAGCAGCGTCAAGATATTCGATAACAGTATTTACCGGCTCAAACGCCTGCAGAACAATATCGGCTCCCGTTTGTTCACCTCCGTGATCGAACCCAAGATCCTGGCCAAGCAGCTCAAGACCTGCGACGTGGCCGTGGGCGCGCTGTCCTCCGGCGGCGGCCGCACGCCCATCGTCGTCACCGAGGAAATGGTGTCGCAGATGCGCCAGGGCAGCGTCGTCGTGGACGTTTCGATCGACCGGGGCGGTTGCTTCGAGACCTCCGAGATCACTTCGCTGGAGAGCCCGATCTTCCTGAAACACGGCGTCATCCACTACTGCGTCCCTAACATCCCTTCCGGTTTCGCCCGCACGGCCTCCCAGGCGATCTCCAATGTTCTCATGCCGTTACTGCTCGAGGCGGCCGAGAGCGGGGGCTTCGAAAGCCTTGTCTGGCACAAGGTTTCCATCCGCAGCGGGATATACCTCTTCAAGGGGTCGCTGACCAATTTCCACCTTTCGCAACGCTTCGACATCAAGTACACCGACCTCAATCTGCTCATCGCCTCGCAGCGGTAAAACGGCCCCGGTTTACCATCGGCCGTTACCATCTGCCATTTGCGGCCGCCCGCCGGGTGCCGGCCCCTGCCGGTTGCGGTCCCCTGCCTTGACAATTCACCTGCCGACCTCGTGGAGTGGGGTGGGATGCCTCTTTTACCCCGTTTTGCTTTGATTCAAAGCAAAACGGGGTAAAAGAG
>NZ_DATJIY010000263.1:0-22023 GCF_035492835.1 Dinghuibacter sp. | reverse complement strand
CGATTACCTCGACGGCATCCACGCCCTCGGCTACTGCCCCGAACCCGACGTCATCGCCGATGCCTGCGTATTCCTGTTGTCCGACCAGGCCCGCTTCATCACCGGCCACATCCTCCCCGTCAGCGGCGGCGCCGAGCTAGGCTACCGGCGCTCCGCGCCTTCCAATCAGTAAAATGAAAACTGATGTCGCTACTTGTCCGTATGCGTACGGTGGCTTTGCTGCATCTTGTTAGTTTGCCGAATGGTGTCGACAATTCCAATGAGGAAAAATATGGAGAATATCCCCAACCCCACTTTGAATAGAAGTTCCAGGTAGCTCATGTTTGGGGAACTTTTTTAATGAAGAAAAAGTATTTAGCAAAAGTACAATATATAGTCGTGAATGCTACAACGAAGGCGTCAAAGCTCGAAAAGGTTGTAAATATGCTTTCGTCTACCTTGTTTACAATAATTAATATGTATAATAAGCAAATAATTAAGAGTATTACAAATGGAGACACGTTTATTGCAAAGTGGGAAAGGTTAGTAAGCTTGACCTTGCTTTGCATTACATCCACAACCGTCGCCCCCATCAACGCACAACATACAAACAAGACCGTCCCACCTCTCATCATCTCATGAATCGCCGGACCGGCTTCATGAGCTTTTAGCAGCGGGTTGATCACCGATAAAAATATCAGCGGAGCCAGCCCAAACGCCGCATTGGCGAAAAGCCAACCGGCTGCTTTCCCCAAACAAGGCCAATCGATCCTATAATCATTCCGTGATATCCGATGGTAGATATAACAACAAAGCTACCAAATCCCCCAATTCCCTCCAATAGCTTCCCGGAAGATTTTCCCGACACTTTCACCGCGCTTAGCGCCCCCACGCCCTCGCAGGCTGCGCCCCCATCGTGAGCTCCAGCGTCCCCCCTGCCATGATATCCGTATAGTCTAAGTAGCACCTGGTATACGGCTTACCGTTCAAAGAGGCCCTTTGAATATAGACGTTTGTAGAAGAATTGTCTTTCGCAATGATGGTAAACGTCTTACCAGAACCGACGGCCAGCCGCACCGATGGGAACACCGGGCTGGTGATCTCGAACCGCGTATCCCCCGGACAGAGCTGGTAGAGGCCGGAGGCCGCGAGTACGTACCAGGCCGACATCTGGCCCACGTCGTCGTTGCCGACGAGACCGTCCACGCGGTTGTGGTAGGCCCGGCGGCAAATCGCGCGGCTCCACTCCTGCGTCAGCCAGGGCGCCCCGACGCGGTTGAACAAAAACGCAACGTGGTGCACCGGCTCGTTGGAATGATTGTAAAAGGAGTTCCAGAGCATGGGCCCCGGTGTCTGCTGGAAAAAACTTTGCAGATCGGCGATCACCTTCGCCCGTCCGCCCATGACCGCGACCATCCCGGGCACGTCGTGCGGCACGAACCAACCCTGTTGATAGGGATTGCTTTCGACGGTACCATAGCCATCGGTCAATCGCCCCTTGGCGGGCCAGGGTTGCCAGCTACCGTCGGCGCCCCGGGGCCGGAACCAATGATGTGTTGAGTCCCATATATTCCGCCAGGCGCCGCTATGGGTCGTATATTTTGCCGCATCTTCGGCATGCCCCAGCTGGGAAGCAAGCTGACCCATACACCAATCGTCATAAGCATACTCGAGCGTAGAGGAAATATCGCCCGATGGCCCGAATGTCACCGACGTTTTCACACAATCATCATACGCGTTGCTAACGTCGAACGACCGGATGCCTTTGGCATAGGCATCCACGATCACCGGTATCGCCGGGTTCCCGATCATGCACCCGCTATAGGCATTCAGGAATTCCCAACGGTCGTAGTAACCGGTCCCGTTTTCCTGCGCCAGCGTCGTCAATGAGTTGACCAGGTCGCTCACCAGGGAAGGCCGGATGATCGTCATCAGCGGCATTTCGCTCCGGAAAACGTCCCATCCGCTAAAAATGGTCCGCTTGACAAAACCGGTGGCCACGTGCGGCTGGCCGTCACCCCCCGGGTAGTGGCCATCCACATCCTGGAACGTCCGCGGATCGAGCATGGCGTGATATAGGGCGGTATAATAACAGAATTTTTCTTCCTCGCTGCCACCGGAAACGCTGGCGGAAGCCAGCGCCGAAGTCCACAGCGCCCGTGCCGCGGCATGAACGGCGTCAAAGTTCCAGTCGGGGATCTCGGCGGACAGGTTCCCCCGGGCCCCCTCGATACTGACAAAGGAAATCCCCGTCTTAAGCATGACCGGCTCCGCGCTGTCCGTCGGAAACTCCGCGAAGAAACCCAGGTGCTTCCCCTCTTTTTCCCTGGCCCCGCGCAGCACCTGCGCGTGCTCGACGGTGTCCTGGTAGCCGTCGGAAGTCACGTCGTCACGGTGGCGCTTCCAGTCGTCGGGGATGTTCGCGCTCCATATGCCAAAACGCGTCAACGGTTTGTTGAAGCGCGCGCAGAAATACACCGTATAGTTCGCGTGACCGGCGCCGTCACCCCAACCACCCCCGTCGGGCGTACACTTCATCCAGCCCTCGATCGTGTAGTCGTCCACCACCTTTACCGACTGGAGCGTTGACGTGCCGCCCACCCTGTGCGCGAGGTCTATCTGTACCCGCGACCGCTTGGACGTCGGGAACGTAAACCGCATCATCCCGCAGTGGGGCGTGGCCGTAAGCTCGGCCCGGATCGCAACGCCCTCTTCGAGCGTCACCGCGTAGTAACCCGCCGAAGCCATCTCGCTTTTCTTGTCGTAGGGCATCCGGTACCCGTCCCGGCCAAACTCCTTACCCGGGTTGGTCCGCATGGCGCCGACGGCGGGCATCACCAGGAAATTCCCCAGGTCGCCATACCAGCCCACGCCGCTCATCTGCGTCAGCGCAAACCCCTCGATCGTCTTGTGTTCGTAACTATACCCCGACCCGTTGTCCCCGCCGTCGATCGTATTGGGGCTCACCTGCGTCATCCCAAAAGGCGTCGCCGCCCCCGGAAAGGTTTTCCCCAGACCGCCGGCAACGCCGCCGGTCGTGGCGCCGATAAAAGGGTTGATGTAATCGACAGGGGCTTTTTGCGTCGCGGCAGCGCCGCTTTGCTGCGCCGCGGCGCTGCCCGCAACCGCGAGCATCAATAAGGCAAGAAGGGTTCGCATGTGGTTGAATTGACGCCCCTAATTTAGCGCAACCCCCGCGCTAAATCGACTTAGTCCACCACAATATTTTTCAGCTTCTGCGGGTCCACTACCGTACTGATCTGCATGATCTTCCCCGTTTCCGGCGAAATATCGAACACCGAGCAGGCCGTTAGCCGCCCGGCATTGTAGTATAGCAACGCCGGCTGGTGGTTCACCTCCACCTCCCGGACCGTCGACCTGGCCAGGTACATGGAGTTTACCGTGATCAACAGGTCCGCCACTTCCGCCGCGCCCGAGCTTACTTTGCGGTAGACCCGTATCTTCCCGCCGCCGTCGGCATAGTACGCGATATCCGCGGTCAGCATGTCCTCCAGCCGCGGCAGGTCCCGCCCCCGGATCGCGTCGATAAAATTGTGCAACAACGTATTTGTCCGTTCGTCCCGCTCCCGCACCGGCGCCGGTTTGAACAACCGTTCCTTCGCACGGCTCAGCAGCTTCCGGGAATTCTCTACCGAGACCGACAATATCTCCGCGATCTCCTCGTGCGTATAGTCGAAGCTTTCTTTCAATATGAAAACCGCCCTTTCCTGCGCGTTCAGCTTCTCCAGCAACACCAGTAAGGAATAGGATAATATGTCCTTCAGATACAATCCAGAATCCGCCGTTTCGGTCGCTACCGGCTCGGGCAGCCACGGTTCCCCCGGCAGCGTCGCACGCTGCCGGCTTTTCCGGTTGATCGCGTGGTTGATCACACTTTTGATGAGGTACGCCTTCTCATTGGCGACCCCCTCCCTCGGTTCCGCGTAGTGCTTCATCAGCACATCCTGCACCGCGTCGCGCGCATCCTCGGCCGAGCCGAGGATGTTATACGCGTACGGGAATAGCATTTTCGAATAGTCTGTCATAATGTAAACGCCCCCGGCTGATACCCCCCCGGCACCGTCCGGAAAGCCTTGTTCACCCTGTTCCACGTCCCCGTCATCGAGACGATCAGCACCATATCCGCGATCTGCTCCTTCGTAAAATACTTCAAAAGCCCGGTATAGTTCTCGTCCGTCGACTCATTGTGCAACGTTAGGTCCTCCGCCAGCGCAAACGCCGCCCGCTCCGCATCGCTATACCAGGGAGATTCCCTCCAAGCCGGCATCCCGTGTATCCGTTGCTCCGTATCCCCCGCGTGGATCGCATCCTTATGGTGCATATCCAGGCAAAACGCACACCCATTGATCTGCGACACCCTATACGCCAGCAAATGGTGCAACTTCTCGTCAATCTGAGCCCCATGCAAATACTCGCCAACCTTTAACAGGCTGTCCAAGAATCCTTTACGTGTCTCGTTAAAATTAATTCTCGCTTCCATAACAAATGATTTCAAACAAGACACAAAAGCGCTCCGCGGCGTGACACCTCCCGCAAAAATAAAAAAAGCCACTCCTGGACAGGAGCGGCCGCTTGTTATTCGTAGGTGCAAAAATCAATGACGTGAAGCCGCGGCAACGCCGCGGGACTTAATATCCCGGATTCTGCTTCAAATTCCCATTATTCGACATCGCACTATACGGAATCGGGAAAAGGTTCGTATGACTATCCCCATCCGGCTGGTGGTCCCACCACGTCCCCGTGCTAAAGGTCCCGAACCGGATGTCGTCCTGCCGCCGCCAGCCTTCGAAGATCAGCTCCCGGCCGCGTTCGGCCAGCAACTCGGGAAGGGTCAGGGACGCCGTAGTATACTTGTGCGTGGCAAAGTACGTAGGACTGAACGCCCGCTGCTTGACCGCGTTGACGAGATCGACCGCGTCCTGGGAGGCGACGCCCCCGTTCAACCGCATCTCCGCCTCAGCCTTGTTCAGATAGATCCACCCCAGGCGGTATACTGCCCAGTCGTTACTGAAGTAGTGCGGGTCAGTGTATTGACCGGGTTTGTATTTGTTAAAACGCGGACCGCTGTTCTCTTCACCCGTCGTCATATTGGACGGCAGGGTAGAAGGGTCCTGGCCGGGAGCCAGCGTTTTGTTCTTGCGGATGTTGTCCACGAACACCAGCGGCTGGCCGGAGTACTCACGGAAGCCGGTCACCGGCTCGGTCGGGTTCGTCAGGTAGAACATGGGACCGATCAGTATCCAGTCCTGCTTGCGGTAATCGCTGTCGTCGAAGGAGGCGTAGGTGCCGGGGATCAGGACGATCCCGTTGTTCCCGTTCAGGTTACCGTTATAGATATACTGCTGGTTGAAGTGGTAGAAGTCCGAGTTGAAGTTGACGCGGAAGGTGGATTTCTGGTTGTCGTAGGCGATCGAGAAGATGATCTCGTTGCTGTTCTCGTTGGTATTGTTATACGTGGAGTTGACGTCGGGGTCCAGCTGCATCGTCCCGCCGGTCTGGGAGCCGGCGGTGGAGTTGATCAGCGAGTCGCACGCATTGATGCAATCCTGCCAGCGCGCGGTACCGGTCCATTGCTCGGCGTTCAGGTAGAGCTCCGACAACATGGCAAAGGCGCCGGCCTTGGTCATCCGTCCGACCATCGAGGGTGATAGCACCGGCACCTGGTCTTTCCACTGAAGGATTTCCCTTTCACAAAAGGCAAAGACGCTGTCCTCGGGCATGGTCGCCGGACTGGCCGGGGTGCCGACCTGGGTCACGACGGGGATGTTCCCGTACAGGTCCATTAGCTTGATGTAGTAGAACGCGCGGAGCAGGTGCAGCTCGGCGATCAGCTCCAGGCGGTCGCTTTCGGTGATCCCCATTTGCGCGGCGGTACGCGAAGACAGCTGCGTGATCGGGTCGTTACAGTACCCCACACCGGTATACATCAGGTTCCAGGGGTTTTCGACGATGTCGCCGTCGTCTATCAGCCATTGGTGATAGTGGAGCCTGATCCAGTTCCCGTTGTCCTGGCCGTCGACGCCCTTCACCGGCCAGGCCAGCTGGTCGCCCGCGAGCTCGCTGACCCGCCAGTAGCCGACCTGGCCGCTGGACGTGATCCACGCGTTGGTGTGGGTATAGGGCCGCAAAACGGCCGACAGCACTTCGTTCTCATTGTTATAAAAATTGGAAGAGTTGAGCTGGCTATAGTCCGTCTCGGTCAACTGTTTGGAACAGGAGCCGAAAATCAAAGCCGCCGACGGCAGGGCCGCCATTAACAATATTCGGAGTTTCATGTTGTACATCGTTTTAAAATCCAAGATTAAGTCCAACCGCTACATCGCGCGTACTCGGATACGCCCCCTGTCCCTCTATCCCCGGCGCCAGCCCGGTATCGTCCACCAGGTCGGGGTCGCCGCCGCCGTACTTGGTGAACAGCAACAGGTTGTTCCCGCTGGCGTACAGACGCAGCGACCGGATATAGTTGTTGTGCAGCTTGAACGTATACCCGAGCGTTACGTTGGCCAGTTTCAGGAAGCCGCCCGGCTGCAGGTAGTAATCCGAGAACTCGTAGGTATCGTGCAATGCCCCGTATTTGCCCAGCGCCGACGCCAGCACATTGTTGGGCAGGTTCTCCTGGTTCCCGTACGTCAGGTCCATCGTATTGAGGATCTTGTTGCCCAGCCGTCCACGGAAGAACACGCGCAAATCGAAGTTGCGATAGTAAAAAGTATTCGTCCACGAGAAGATAAACTTCGGTATCGCATTTCCGATCACCCGGTCGTCCAGCGAAGGATCGTAGTCCTGGATACCGACCTTGGTCTTCCCATCGGCCTTGTAGAACAGCCAGTGACCGTTGGCGTCCAGCCCCGCGAACTTCTTGCCGTAGAAATTGCCGATGGCCCCGTTGGAGTCGATGCGGAGGGCATTGCCCAGTGCGCCCGGACCCGGGATGCCCCCGGTCGTGAGGTAGCTGAAGTGGTAGAGCTGGTTGGAGAACGACAGCATCTTGTTGGAAGCATGGCTGGCCGTAACGTCCATCCGCCAGGTAAAGTCGCGGTTTTTGACGACGTTGCCGCTCAGGGTGATTTCGATACCCTTCGAGGCCATCGCGCCGACGTTGGTGTAGATCGACGACTGGATATAGGGCGGCAGCTGCGCGGTATAGTTGTACAACAGGTCCGTCGTCTTCCGGTAGAACCCGTCGATCGTCCCCGTTACCCGGCCGTGCAGGAGGCTGAAGTCGATCCCCAGGTTGGTTTCCGCCTTACGCTCCCATTTCAGGTTGGGGTTCGGGTTATTGGCCGGCCCGTAGGTCTGGCGGTACACCCCGTCGGGAAAGGCGTACTGTCCGCCCGTACCCAGCACCACCAACGATTGGTAGGGAGGGATACCGGAGTTCCCCGTTACCCCGTAACCCAGGCGCAGCTTCAGGTCGTCGAAAATTTTCTGGTGGCTCATGAAGTCTTCACGGGCGATGTCCCAACCGCCGGAGATGGCGGGGAAATTCCCCCATTTGTCGTTGGCGCCGAATTTGGACGAGCCATCCCGGCGTACGCTGACCTGGAGGAAATACTTGTCGGCGAAGTTATAGTTGGCGCGGGCGAAATAGGAGATGAGCACCTCGGCCTCCTTATAGCTCGACATATCGGCGCGGCCGTCGGCCAGGGCCTGCCCGGCGCCGATGTTGTTGTCCTGGTTGTCGTCGCTCAGGAAGCCCCGGTTGTCTTCGCTGAAGCTGGTCTCGGTGTGGTAGGTGTACTGGTACCCGCCGATGGCGCTGACGTGGTGCCTGCCCCCGAACGTCCGGGTATAGCTGATCGTCGGGTTGGAGTTGTAGTCGAGCGTGACGTCCGTCCCCTTGTACGCGTATCCGCCACCGGGGTACTGGTCGTTGTTATACAGCGACTGGTCCGAGTTCAGGTCGGCGTATTGGTTGTCGATATAACTGTTCCGCATGACCGAACCGGAAATGCCCACCGAGATGCCCTTCCAGACGTCCAGGCTTAAAGCGGCGTCCGCCGAGCTGGTGCCCTGGTCGCGGGTGTACATCGTCTGGGCGATGTCCGACACCGGGTTGCTGGAATTCTTCGACGTGTAGAAGTGGTTGATCGAGTCGTGGATGGGCAGGGTGGGGATGCGCGTTTCCGCCGCCAGCCACTGGCCGCCGCCTTCCATATTGGCCTTGTTGAAGTTCTGGGCCAGGTCGAATTGCGCGTGGAAACGGTTGTCGAGCCCCTTGGCCGTCATGCTGAAACGACCGCCGTATTGCTTACGGGCGTTCGCGATGGCGATCCCTTCGAGGTTGCTGTAGAAAATGCTCGCCCGGTAGCTGACGTTGTCGTTCCCCCCGGACATCGCCAGCTGGTGATAGGTCGTCAGGTTGTCGTGGTTCACCAGGGAGTCGAAGGCGTTGGTGTTGGCGTCGTAGATACCGGTCACGTACTGCGAGTCGATCTTACCGCTGGCGGCGAGACCGCGGTACTGGGAAGGCGAAAGGAAGTCAGGCTTCCGCAGGATGAAGTCCTTTTTGAAATACGTGGAATAGTCGAAGTGGACCGGTCCGCTACGGCCTTTTTTGGTCGTGACGATGATGACCCCGCCGTTGGCCTGCGTACCATAGATGGCGGCCGCCGAGCCGTCCTTCAGGACGTCGAAGGACGCGATGTCGTCCTGTTGCAGCAGGTCGAGGTTGCCATTAGGAATGCCGTCGATGATGATCAGCGGGCTGTTGGTCCCCGTCAGCGAGGTTGCCGACCGCAGCTGGATCGATACGCCGGAGTTGGGGTTGTCCCCCGACGTACGGACGATTTCCAGACCGGCCACCTTGCCCTGGACGAGGTCCATGGCATTGAGGGCGCCGCCCTGGTTGAAGTCGGAGGCCTTCACCGTGGAAATGGCCGAGGTTACTTCGCCCCGTTTCTGGGTGCCATACCCCACGACGACCACCTCGTCCATCGCGTGCGACGAGGGGCGAAGACCGACCATGATACGCCCCGTGCCGACCGTCACTTCCTGGGTCTCGAAGCCGATGTAGGACAGCACCAACGTCTTGGCATTCAAAGGAACCGTCAGCGAAAACTCGCCGTTGGCATCGGTGGTCGTACCCGATGAAGTGCCCTTGACGGTGACCGTTACCCCCGCCAGGGGATTTTGGTTGTCGGTCGCGGTGACCCTACCGGTAATTTTTCGATTTTGAGCCTCTGCCGGCGTATATAGCAGCAGCAGAGGTACGAGCAGACAGGACAATAGCCTCGTGGCTCGCGTGACAAGCAAATTGCTCATAAGAAGGATTTAGTGTTTTTAGCTTAATCGTTAAAGCGAAGTTAAAAGGCCGTATCTTCGACGCCTGTTAACCAACAACCAATCGACTGTTAATGGATATTAAACACCTGTTGACGGTGGCCATCGTCAGCCTTGTCGTTTTGTCAGGGGTCCAATTCTTCCTGGTCTACAATACCTATGAGCTGAAGAACGAGCACTACTTCCTCCGGGAAAAAGACGACATCAACAACGACTACCTGACCGCGATCCGGAACGACAAGGTGATGCCCGGGGGGCAGCGCATCCTCGACAGTTATATCAACCAGGACATGCGCCAGATGGAGCTACTGTACAATACCGATACCGCTGCCTTCAGGGCTTACCGTCAGCGGGTTTGCGACAGCGCTTTCACCGCCCTGGTCCGGGCCGACAACATCGACAGCGTCCTGGAAACCATTAAACTAAAACGCCACATACACAACAACCTGGACTACGCCTTGTATGTTAAGGACGTGGCGGTATCGTTCCATAAGGATCAATACGTGTCGCTGTACAGCCACACGGTTTACGACGACGACCTGAAGGGGTTGATTCAGAACGAGCATGGGGTCTGGATCGGCGGGAAACTGACGCACATACACCCCCAAAGCAACGTCGCCTCCATGAGCGTCTTCGCCAGCCGGGACTACACCTATCGCATTGCATTCGACTTGTTTGTGGACACGTCGAGCCGGGCGGAGACGATTTTCCGCGAGATGCTGCCCACGCTTTTGTTGTCGTTGCTGTCGATCGGGTCGGTCGTGTTGTTGTTTTTCCTGACCTTCCGGAACTGGCTCCGCCAAAAACAGCTGTCCGAAATGAAGTCGGACTTCATCAACGGCATCACCCACGAGTTCAATACCCCCCTGACCGCCATCCTCGTCGCCAACCGGGCGTTGCAAAACGAAAAAACCAAGGACGTCCGACCCATCACCGACGTCATCCAACGACAGGCCGAACGGCTCAAAGTCCTGATCAACCAGGTCCTGAAGGTGACGACGCTGAACCGGATCGACCTCAACAAACGGGACTCGGCCATACACGAGCTACTCGAAAAAACCATAACCGACTACCGCCTCCAGCTCGGGGACGCACCGGTGACGATAACCCTGGAAAAAGGTGCGCTAAAACCCGAAACCGAAGTAGATGAATTTTGGTTCAACACCATTTTTTTGAATATTTTTGACAACGCCGTCAAGTACAACAACAGTGAGCAGAAGCGGATCGGTATCATTACCTCCTCCGACCGCAGGAACCTGTATATCGAAGTGAGGGATAACGGTATCGGCATACCCTCCGCCATCCGGCAGCACATCTTCGATAAATTTTACCGGAATACGCGTTCGGTCAATAGGTCCGTGGAGGGCTTGGGTTTGGGCTTGTTTTATGTCCGTCAGGCCGTGCTGGCCCATGAGTGGTCCATCGCCGTCGACAGCTCCGCCGGCGAAGGCAGTACGTTTGTGATAACTATACCATTATAAAAGAACAACCTATGCAACCGAAAACACTGCTCGTTGAAGACGAAATCGACCTTGGCCACGTCGTCAAGCAGTACCTGGAGATTTCCGATTTCTCCACCGACCTTTTCCACAGCGGCCGTTCCGCGCTCGAACACCTGCGGCGGCACCCGCACGACTACCAGATCGCCTTGCTGGACGTCGCCATGCCCGATATGGACGGCTTCGAGCTGGCCAAGCGGATCGTCAGCATGGGCCTCGGACTGCCCTTTATCTTTTTGACCGCCCGGAACGAAAAACAGGACCGGTTGTACGGTCTGAAGATCGGGGCCGACGACTACATCGCTAAGCCCTTCGACGTGGACGAGCTCGTGCTCCGCATGCGCAACATCATCCGCCGCCGGGGGGGCGGCGAGGAACAGGACCTCGTCAGCCGGGGAGACGTCCGTTTTTACAAGGACGGTCTCAAGCTCTGGGTAGGCGACACCTTGGAATACGTGCTCACCCCCAAAGAATCCGAATTATTGGACTATCTTTTCCGCCATGAAAACAAAGTACTGAAGCGCGAGGAGATCCTCGACCGGCTTTGGGGCGACAGCGACTACTTCCTGGGCCGCAGCCTGGACGTGTTTATTTCGCGTCTCCGGAAATACCTCAACGCCTCCAGCTGTATACGCATCCAGAACGTCTACGGCGTGGGGTTTGTCTTTAATACGAATCACATCGCATGAATAGAATCTTACTCGCCCTTTCCCTGTTTATGGCCACCGCCGCCGGCGCACAAAAGATCGCCTACGAGACTCCCGGGGCCCTGGACCACCTCCACGCCCTCCAGCAACAATTCGAGGACCTGCGTTTTGGCATGTTCATCCACTTCAACATCCCGACCTATGCCAACCAGGACTGGCCGGACCCCGACGCCTCGCCTGATATATTCAACCCGACAAAACTGGACTGCAACCAGTGGGCGCAGGCCGCCCAGTCAGCGGGTATGACCTACGGCTGTCTGACGACCAAGCACCATAGTGGTTTTTGCATCTGGGACACCAAGACCACCGACTACAGCGTCATGCACAGCCCATATAAACACGACGTCGTGCGGGAATTCACCGACGCCTTCCGGGCGCATAACCTGAAGGTCTTCCTTTATTATTCCATCCTCGACACCCACCATAAGATCCGCCCCGGCCAGATCACCCCGAAGGACGTCGACATGATCAAGGCCCAGCTCACCGAGCTCCTGACAAATTACGGTCCCATCACCGCCCTCATCATCGATGGCTGGGACGCCCCCTGGTCCAGGATTTCATATGACGACGTACCCTTCGAGGAAATCTACCGCCTGATCAAAACCCTCCAGCCTGACTGTCTGGTCATGGACCTGAACTCGGCCAAGTATCCGGCCGAAGCCCTGATGTACACCGACATCAAGTCCTACGAGCTGGGGGCGGGCCAAAAGATCTCCAAAGAGACCAATCGCCTGCCCGCCCTGACCTGTCTGCCCGTCAACAGCGCCTGGTTTTGGAAGACCGACTTCCCCACCACACCTACCAAGAACCCGGACAACCTGGTCAATGACCTGCTCGTGCCCCTCAACAATGCCTGGTGTAACTTCATCCTGAACGTCGCCCCCAACCGGGACGGCCTCATCGACCAGAACGCCCTGGATGCGCTGGCAGCGATCGGACGGAAGTGGAAAAACGAAGGCCCGGTCGCCAAAATCCCGCCCGGTGTCGCCCCCGTCATATCCCCCAACATCGCCAAACGCCAGGCGGCCAACGCCAGCTGGAGCGACGACATGGACATCATGGACTTTGGCAACGACGACAACTTCCGGAGCAGCTGGATGTCCAACCCCGCCGTCCAGCACCCCTGGTACGAGGTGGACTTCGGGCGCGATCGCTCCTTCAATACGGTGGTGATCACGGGTGAGCACATCACCCGCTACAGGATCGAATATTTTGAAAACGGGGGATGGACGCCGCTCGTCCCCAGGGGCGACGACTCCACCCACGTCAAGATCCACCGTTTCTCCCGCGCATGGGGTAGCCGGGTCCGCATCCTCATCGACCAGTTCAACGGGCAGCCGGGCATCGCCGAATTTGGCGTCTACGACGAGCGTCGATGACAAGCGTCGGTGCCCCGACCGACCGGTGACATTCCGACAATTCACTGCAATTTCGTCAGCCGCTCACTAATTAGCGACATATTAGGGCCCCCATTAAGGGGCTCTTTTTTATTTAGTAGAACGATTAACGCTTGCTAAAGCTTCACCGACGCGTTTTGTTATGGAGGAACTGCACTGTATGGCCCAATTGAATGCCGGTAACGAGACGGCATTCCAATATATATTCAGCCTCTTCTATGAGCGGCTTTGCTTCTTTGCCCGGAGCGTCACCCAAAATGACCTCCAGGCCGAAGACCTGGTCCAGGACGCCTTTTTACAGCTCTGGAAGCATAAAGAAGGTTTTGACAGCTTCCGGGCGGTCAAGGCCTTCCTCTATCTGGCGGTCAAGAACGCGGGCCGCAACCTCCTCAAGCACGACAAGGTTGTCAGCCGGCACGCCCGCGCCGGGCAAAACCCCGCTCCCGAAGAGGCCGTCCTCCACCGGATGATCGAGGCCGAGGTCCTGGCCGACGTCCGCAAAGCCCTCGCCGGGCTTCCCGAAGGCTGCCGGGAGGTGATCCATCTCTGTTACTTCCAGGGGCTACGGAACCAGGAGGCCGCCAGCCACCTGCGGGTCTCCATCAACACCATAAAGACCCAGAAGGTCCGCGGTTTGCGGATGCTCCGGCTTGCCCTCCGCATTTTCCCGATATTTTTAATCGTCGGTTGTCACCCGTTTTTCTTTTTTAGTTGTTTTTAAGAACGCGATGGACGAACTACAGCCATACTTTGATATTGCGGAACTGGCGGGCAAATTTCTAAAAGGGGAGATAACCGGTGAGGAACGGGCTCGGCTATTCGCCTGGATCGAACAGGATTATCGGAACAGGCTCTTATGGGAGAAACTGACCCGGGAGGCCTATCTACAACAGCAATTGGACAGCTTTAACGGTCAGGAACCCGGAGCCGCCTGGCAGAAACTCTTGTCCGCCATTCGTTCCGCACCCGAAGAAACGGCCCCGCCAAAGCGTCGTCGCATCATGTACTACGCAGCCGCGGCCGCCGTCGTCGCCGCCCTGCTCATCCTTGGCGTGAAATTCTTCGCAAAAGATCCGCCGCCCCCTTCCCCCGTTGCCGAAGTCAAGACCCTCGACGACATCCATCCCGGAGCGCCCAAAGCGCAATTGGTTCTCGGCAACGGCAAAGTCGTAAACCTGCTCGCCGGCGCCAAAGACACCATCAGGGAATCCGACGGTACCCGCGCCGCGACCGAAAAGAACGAGCTACGCTACGCCGCAGCCAGCGACGACATGGCCGCGCCCACCTATAACTCCGTCCTCACTCCCCGCGGTGGCGAATACAAGCTCGTCCTTTCCGACGGCACGAAGGTTTGGTTGAACGCTGCCTCCAGCATCCGTTTTCCAACAAAATTCAACGGCGCCGAACGGCGGGTTTATATTGAAGGCGAGGCATACCTGGAAGTCCAAAAAGACGCGGACCACCCCTTTGTCGTCTCCACCCCCAAAACCGATATAACCGTACTGGGCACCAGCTTCGACGTAAAGACATACGCCGACGAGCCCTACGACCGGACGTCGCTGGTCGACGGGCGCGTCAGGATTTCGACCAAAACCGCCAGCGCCGTCCTCGAACCCGGCATGCAGTCCATGGTCACCGCGGGCGGCCGCATCCAAACCGGCGACGCCGATCTGGAAGAAGCCCTGGCCTGGAAGAACGGCCAGTTCGTTTTCCAGCACGAGTCCCTGGAAAGTATCTGTCGCAAGCTTTCGCGCTGGTACAACGTCGATTTCGTCTTTAAGAACACCTCCTCGGAAAATCTCCATTTCACCGGCCGCCTGGATAAGGACGATCATATCACCGGTCTCCTGAAAGCGCTGGAGGCGACGTGCCACGTGCGTTTCGATCAATCCGGCCTGACGCTCACGGTCGAATAAATTTTTTGGGTAAACCTTTCACCCGGTTTACTGATTCGGTTGTTTCCATAGATACCGCAATCCATCACTAAAATTGCTTGCATTATGAAAAAAATTAGACAGGCCGTATGTACGCTGTTGCTACTCGCTGTCGTGGGAACCCTGGAGCTTTCAGCCAGGGGGTATGCCCAGGAGCCCAGGCTGACGGTCTCTCTGAATGACGTGCCCTTGTCGAAGGTGTTCGACGTCATCCGGCAAAAAACCAATTACCAGTTCCTGTACAACGACGACCTCCTGGCGGGGACTCCGCTCGTCAGCGTCCACGCGAGGAACGCCCCCGTATCAGAGATCCTGTCGTCTTGTTTCAAAGACGCCCACCTCCAATACAAAATCGAGGACAAGACGATCCTCGTGATGGCACCGCCCGTGGCCGTTCCCGCCACCGCGCCGGTCGCACAACAGGCCCCGGCGATCGAGGTCCGCGGCGTCGTCCGCGACGAAAAGGGCGCCCCGATCGAGGGCGCGAGCGTCGTCGTAAAGGGCAGCGCCAAAGGCGTGGTCTCGGACGCGGAAGGACATTTTACGATCAACGTCCAAAGCGAAAAGGACGTCCTCGTTTTTTCCTATATCGGTTATGTGAAAGAGGAAAAGACGGTGGGCGCTTCCCACATGCTCCTCATTACCCTCAAGCTCATCGACGCCAGCATGAACGACGTAGTGGTCGTGGGCTATGGCGTCCAGAAAAAGGTAAACGTCCTTGGCGCCGTTTCGGTGGTCAAGTCGGACGAGCTCGTGGTGACCAAGAACGAAAACGTCGTCAATATGCTCACGGGTAAAGTCCCGGGGATGCGTATCCAGCAGATGAGCTCCGAGCCCGGTTCCTTCAACACGTCATACGACATCCGCGGTTTCGGCAGCAACGCTACCGAAAGCCCCAGCCCCCCCTTGATCATTATCGACGGGGTGCCCCGCAGCAGCGGCGACCTTTCCCGGATGGATCCCACCGAAATCGACAACATATCCGTGCTGAAGGATGCCTCCGCCGCCATTTACGGGGTGAAGGCCGCCAATGGCGTAATCCTGGTGACGACCAAGCGCGGTGCCAAGAATGCCAACGGGAAGTTCAACATCACTTATTCCTTCAACCAGAGCTGGCAACAGTTCCTGGACGTGCCCAAAACCGTTAACGGCGCGCAATACATGACGCTGTACAACGAATCCCAGAAGCGGAACTACCAGACCAATATCGTGGCGACCGCTCCGCCCGCCTTTTCGGACAGCCTTATCAACGCGTACGCAACCGGAAAGCTGCAATCCACCAACTGGATGGCCGCGATCACCCGGAAGTTCGCCCCCGAAGACCAGCACAACCTGAATATGTCCGGTGGTTCCGAAAAGGTTAACTATTTCTTCGACCTGGGCTATATGTCCCAGGGCAGCCTGTTCAAGACGAACAGCATCAACTATGACCGGTGGAACTTCCGGAGCAATGTAAACCTCAATTTCACCAAGCGGTTGAGGGGTTCGGTACTGGTATCCGGTTACATGGACACCAAAAATGCCCCGTACTCTTCCGTATGGACCATATTCAAATACGCGGAAAACCTCCTGCCGACCGACCCGATCTACGCCAACAACAACCCTGACTACATCCACCTGGAACCGGACAATGCCAACCCCGTGCAGATGGCCAATTCCGATCAGGTCGGCCAGAATACGTATAAAAACAACAATTTTCAGGGACAGATGCAATTGGAGTACGACATCCCCGGTATTCCCGGTCTGCTCGCCAAAGGCATGTACAACCTGGGTTATAGTGTCTCGGACAATACGATCATCAACAAGAGCCACAACATGTACACGTACGACGCCACCAACAGCGCGTACGATGTGACCACGGTCTCCGCGCCTTCCTGGGTACAGCGCCAGTACTATACCAACCTGAACACGCTGATGCAATTGTCCCTGAATTACCACAGGCAATTCGCCGGCGCCCATAACGTAACGGCTCTTGGTCTTTACGAAGAAAACTATGGCAAGGGCGACAACTTCCAGGCGCAGGAAAGCTTTTCCTTAGGGATTCCCTACCTGTTTGCCGGGAACGCCGGAGACTACAACTACCTGAAAGCCTTACAGGACGGTAACGGCCTTGTCAACCAGGTAACCAAGAGCTTTATCGGACGGTTTGACTATGACTACAAGGGCCGGTACCTGGCGGAATTTTCCTTCCGCGAAGACGGTTCCAGCAAATACAGCCCGAGCGGGCGCTGGGGCTTTTTCCCGGGCGCGCTGGTCGGCTGGCGCATCAGCCAGGAGCCGTTCCTCCAACAGCTCATTTCTCCGAGCGTGCTGAACAACCTGAAGTTCCGTGCATCCTATGGTAAATTGGGAGACGACGGGGCGCTGAACTACCAATGGGTGTCGGGTTATTCCTACCCGGGCCCCGGTGCCGTGCTCAACGGTGTCTACACCGGTGGGGTCGTTTCCCAGGGGATACCCGATCCGGGTCTGACCTGGATGGTCTCCAAAACGCTGAACATCGGCGCCGACTTCGACCTGCTGAACGGGTTGATCGGTGGTACCCTCGAATACTTCAAGCGCACCCGGTCAGGCATACCCGCCACCCCGAACGCGCAGCTGCCCGGCACCTCCGGCTTGCAGCCGTTGCAAGCCAACCTGAATGGCGACGTAACGAGGGGTTTCGAAATCACGCTGACGCACCGGCACAACATCGGCCGCGACTTTAGCTACAACGTCAGCGCCAATATGGGCTACAGTAGGAACCGGTACGCCTTCCAGGAGCAAACACGTGCCTCGAGTGAATACGACCAATACCTGTACTCGCTGACGGGCCGCAACACCAATATCTGGTGGGGCCAGGTCGCCGCGGGCCGTTTCACGAGCTACAGCCAGATCCAAAAATTCAACGAGAACACCGGCGGCGGCAACCAGAACGTCGTTCCCGGGGACTACTATTATAAGGACCTCAACCACGACGGCGTGGTCGACTCCAAGGACATCGTACCCATCGGCATCAGGGACTTGCCGCTGCTCAACTATGGCGTGACCCTCGGCGCCAGCTATAAGGGCTTCGACGTCTCGATCCTCCTGCAGGGCTCGGCCGACTTCCACGTGCAATACGCAGAGCAGCTGTCCCAACCGCTGATGTACCAACGGAGCTCGCTGGTGGAATTCATGGACCGCTGGCACACCAAGGATCCGAACGCCAACATGTTCGATCCCAATACGGTGTGGGTCCCGGGAAATTATCCCACGACCGGCTCGCAGGAAGCACAGGGTACCGCCGCGGTTCAGAATGCCTCTTACCTGCGGGTAAAGACGCTCGAAATCGGCTACTCCCTGTCCCGCAAGTTGTTGACCAGAGTGGGTATCCAGAGCCTGCGCATCTATGTGAACAGCTACAACCTCGCCACGCTCACCCACCTGAAGTATGCCGATCCGGAACACCCGGGTCAAACGGGTGACACCAACAATGGCGACACGCGGATCACGCAGGACTGGAATATTTCACAAGGGGGTTACCTGTATCCGGAAAACCGGACCTTCAGCGTGGGTGCCTCCGTTTCCTTCTAAAAAAGCTCGACATGAAACAATTAAAATACATCATAGCTATCGCGGCCGCGTACTTCCTGGCATCCTGCCATAAGCTGAACGTGCCGCCCCTGAACATCATCTCAGAGGACCAGGTCTTCAGCAGCGCCAACGGGGTGCAGGCCTACCTCGCCAATATTTATACATTCCTTCCGATGGAAGACTTCGTGTATGAGCCGAACGGCGGCTTTATGACGGGCAACGGGGGACGCTGGCAGTGTTTTTATCAGATGGACGCCATCGACGGAGAAATGGCCGGCCCTTACGGGGGTACCGGTGACGCGGCGCAGGGTTTCGGATTCTGGCCGTATGACCGGATCCGCGTGATCAACATCCTGCTCGCCGACCTGCCCAAATACGCCAACCTTTATTCGCAGGCCCAGCTCAACGAATGGCTGGGCGAGGCTTACTTCTGCCGGGCGTACACCTACTTTGCGCTCGTCAAGCGTTACGGCGGCGTTCCGATCGTCAATACCGTGGCCGACCCGAATGCCACCCCGGCCAGCCTCCAGGTGCCGCGCGACAAAGAAGAGGACGTATACAACTTTATCGGCTCCGACTTCGACAGCGCGTATGCGTTGATGTGGGCACCGGGTGTCGCCGGCAACCCCGGCATCCAATTGGGGGCCGCCAACAAATACGCAGCCATGGCCTATAAATCCAGGGCCATGTTGTTTGCGGCGACCATCGCCAAATACGGGGCGGCAAACTATGTCGACGGACCGGCCAGGGCGGCGGGTTTCGTCGGTATCCCGGCGGCCGATGCAAATAAGTTCTTCCAGGCGTCTTACGACGCGGCCAAGCTGGTGGAAGGAAATTTCAGCCTCTATACCGGCGGCTATCCCGACAAAGTACAGAACTATGTCGACCTCTTTTTGAAACCCAACAACGAGTGGATCTTCATCCGCCAGTATACACTGTCCGATCCCAACGTGAACAACGACAACGCGGGACCGCACAGCTGGGACGCGACCATGACGTGCCGCATCATGACGGGGGACGGTCTTTCCCGGACATATCCCGACCTGGACTATGTAGAACGCTACGGGTCGCTCCCCATCGTCAATGCGGACGGGACGCCCACACGGTTCAACAACCTCTCGGACATCACGATCGGGCTGGAGCCGCGGTTGCAGGGCACCATTTATTTCACCGGGAACACCCTCCGCGGCGTCACCTTCGACCAGCAACGGGGGATCTATAAAACGTTTACCGGCAGCGCCGCGCAGGAGTTGAGCGACAACCTGAACTCCCCCAACGACGTCTACGCGCAATACCCCGACACCAACAGCAGCGCCAACCTGATATTCGCCTCCGACCCGAACAGCACGTACCGCAATCACCGCGTCATCGGCAGGGCGGGTTTCAACCCATCGACCGGTGACGACAATACCCGCACCGGCTTTTACCTCCGGAAATATGTCAACTACAACGCGGCTGCGTCGGCCTGCGGTCTTTACCAGAGCACCCAGAGCTATGTCGACATGCGATACGCCGAAGTGCTGCTGAACCGCGCCGAAGCCGCCTATGAGCTGGGCATGACGGGCGACGCGCTCGCGGACATCAACCAGATCCGGGACCGCGCGGGCGCGGTCGAGGCCACAGCGTCCATGACGTTAGACACCATCCGCAACGAACGCGACAAAGAGCTCGGCTTCGAGCACCAATACTGGTGGGACATCCGCCGCTGGCGGATCGCCGACCAGGTGCTGGACAACCGGAAGCTGTACGGCCTGATGCCCTACTACATCGCCACGGAGAACAAGTACATCTTCATCAAGCAGATCGAAACCTTTCAGCGGACCTATACCTTCCAAAAGCTTTGGTATTACGAGCCCCTGCCGGGCGGTGAGCTGGGAAAGAACCCGAACCTTTATCCCAATAACCCTGGCTACTAGCGGGCCGGAGGCCCGCCGCCGTAAGGCCCATCATTAAATAAAAGACGATTATGAACAACTCAATAAAACTTCTTTTCGCCGCGTTCGCGGTTCTTGCCGCAGCCTCCTGCGCCAAGACCGACAACTACGCGGCTCCGAACTCCACCTTCCAGGGCAACTTCATCGATAGCGTAACAGGGCAGAACCTGCTCACCGAAACCGGTGGCGCCCAGCTCATGCTCAAACAGCTCAGCTGGAGCAGCACGCCCGATCCCTACTATATCCCCGCCAAGCCCGACGGCTCCTTCGAGGATACCCGCATCTTCAGCGGGAACTACAGCGTGATCCCCACCCAGGGAGCTTTCTGGCCAACCGACAGCATCGTCAAGCAGATCAGCGGCAACACCACCGTCAACTTCACGGTGACGCCCTACCTGGAGATCACTAACTTCAACCACACCCAGGACGCCGACTCCCTGGTCATGACCTGCCAGCTGAGCGCGCCCCGGACCGACGGCCTCCCCGAGATCCTGGAAATATGGCCCTTTGTCAATTCCACGGAATACGTCGGCAGCGGTGCCTATATCTCCAATTTCACCATCTCCGACCAGTCCAACGGCAGCTATAACCTGGCCCCGATCAACACCACCTGGAACGCCACGATCGCCGCGACGACCTACAAATGCGTCGTCCACGGCCTGATCGCCGGCCGCACCTACTACGCGCGCCTGGGGGTGCGCGTCAACGACAGCTACAAAAAGTATAACTTCAGCCCCGTGATCGAAGTGGATGTACCGACAAAATAAACATATGAATTTTAAGCTCTTTACCCTTTTGACGAATTCGACCCGCCTTGCGCTCCGCATCGCCGCCGTCGTGGCTTTCGCCACTCCACTGGCGGCCTCCGCCCAGCACAACCCCATCATTACCGACATGTACACCGCCGATCCGTCTGCCCGCGTCTGGGCAGACGGACGGCTTTATATCTATTGCTCCCACGACGTCGCCCCGCCCCGCGGCTGCGACCTCATGGACCGCTACCACGTTTATTCCACCGACGACATGGTCCACTGGAAGGACCACGGCGAAATTCTCAACTCCAGCCAGGTCCCCTGGGGGCGCAAAGAGGGCGGTTTTATGTGGGCCCCCGACTGTGTGTATAAGAACGGCACCTACTATTTCTACTTCCCGCATCCCAGCGGCACCGACTGGAACCACACCTGGAAGATCGGCGTCGCCACCAGCAAGTCGCCGGCCAGCGGCTTTACCGTACAAGGCTATATCCCCAACCTCAAACCGATGATCGACCCCTGCGTCTTTGTCGACGACGACGGCCAGGCCTATTTCTACTATGGCGGCGGCGGTCACTGCGAAGGCGGCAGGCTCAAGGACAATATGATGGAAATCGACGGCGAGACAAAACCCATGGAAGGCCTCGTCGACTTCCACGAAGCCACCTGGGTACACAAGTACAAAGGTCTTTATTACCTGTCCTATGCCGACAACCACGACTCCACCGGCGCCAAAAACCAGATGCGTTACGCCACCAGCACCAGCCCGCTGGGCCCCTGGACTTACCGTGGCATCTACATCACCCCCACCGACAGCTACACCGACCACGGCTCCATCGTCGAATACAAGGGCCAATGGTACGCCTTCTACCACAACAGCAACCTCTCCCACCAGGACTGGCTCCGCTCCGTGTGCGTAGACAAGCTCTATTACAACCCCGATGGCACGATAAAAGTGGTTGT
>NZ_DATJIY010000262.1:0-4756 GCF_035492835.1 Dinghuibacter sp. | reverse complement strand
AGTGTGCTGCGTTGCAAGCCGTTTTTGTCGGTGGCCGTTTGGGTAGGTGTAAGGGTGATCGGAACACCGCCCCACGCCCGCGCCAGGTCGAAGTAGGAGAGCGCGCGTATGAAGTATCCCTCGCCGGTGAGCTGGTTCTTCTGCGCCTGCGTGAAGGAGGGATCGGTCACGGCCGGCACCTTTGCGATCACCTGGTTGGCGCCGTTGATGGTGGCGTAGATGCCGTCCCATACGCTTTCCAGGTTGTCGTTATCCGAGGTGATGCTGTGGATGATGAACTGGTCGTCCGTCTGGTGCGAGCCCGTCCATTGGATATTGTCGCCGGCGAGATACCCGAAGGCTTCATAGCCGCCGCCGTAGTATTGCTGTGACAGGGTCCGGTATACGCCGCGCACCGCGGTCTCCGCCGAGGTGGCGTCGACGATGGTAACTTGGTCGGAGACCGAATCGACGGGCTGTACGGTGAGGAATTTCTTGCAGGCGCCGAGCGAAAGGGTCAGTGTCAATAAGGAGATGTATCGTTTGGTCATGGGGTGTCGTTTTTTAGATGGTGGCGTTGATCCCGAATTGTACCGCCCGGGGTTGCGGCGGGGTGCCCAGGTCCAGGCCCTGGATGGTTTGGGTGGCGGTGGTATTGGCTTCCGGATCGGGACCGGTGTATTTCGTGTGCAGCCAGAGGTTCGTGCCGACGAAATACAGCCGGATGGCGCCGACCTTCCACTTGCCGGTCAGGCTTGCCGGTAACGTGTAGCCGACGGTAAGGTCCTTCAGGCGGATAAAGGAGCCGTCTTCCATAAAGCGGCTGTTCTGGTCCGTGGTGTAGCTCAAACCATAAGCGGTTTCCCGGGGTACGTCGGTGACCTGTCCCTGGTGGGTCCAGCGGTTGAGCTGGTCGGCGAACATGACCCGGTTGGCGTCGCGGGTGCCGCCGCCTTCACCGAAGAACCGGTTCAGGTTCATGACCTTGTTACCGTACTGGTAGGAGAACAGGATGCCCAGGTCGAAACCGGCGTACGAAAAGTTGTTGTTAAAGCCGCCAAAGAATTTCGGCATGGCGTTGCCGAGGATCTGGCGCGCCGACGTGGGCAGCGTGCCGTTCGTTTCGCCCTGGAAAACCGAGGCGCCAGTCTTCGGGTCGACGTACAATTGCTTATACAGCCAGAAAGAATACATCGGGGAACCTTGCTGCATGACGACCCAGTCGCGGCTGTACTCATAGATGGGCGATGGCAGGTAGACGACTTTGTTGACGTTACCGGAGACCGAGAAGTTGCTGGTCCACGTCAGCCCGTGCGTTTTCAGGTTGACGGTGCTCAGGCCTATTTCGTATCCCTTGTTGCTGATGATACCGGCGTTGCTGTTATAGCTGGTGAAGCCCGTGACGCCGGGGATGGGCAGCGCCAGGAGCACGTTGGTCGTCCTTTTATTGTAGATATTGGCATTGAGCGTGATCCTGTCCTGGAAGAGCCCCAGGTCGAGACCGATGTTGGCCTGTGCGGTGCGTTCCCATTTGAGGTCCTTGTTGGCCAGCTGTTGGGGCGACGTGCCGGGCTGGTCGCCGCTGGCGTTGTCGGGATAGCCGCTGCTGCCGGACCACAGACCCAGGGCGGCAAAATTGCTGATGCCGTTCTGGTTGCCCGTGATGCCATAGCTCGCGCGGAGCTTCAGGTCGCTGATCGTTTTTACGTTCCGCAGGAAGGACTCGTTCTTGAGCCGCCAGGAGCCGCCGATGGAGGGGAAATAGCCCCATTTGTTGTCCTCCCCGAACTTGGACGAGCCGTCCGCCCGGAAGCTGGCTTCCAGGAAGTACTTGCTGGCGTAGTTGTAGTCGAACCGCCCGAAGAAAGAGGCGAGGTTGCCCTTGGTCCACGACTGCGAGGCGGTGCGGGTGGCCGCGGAGCTGATATCCGTATACGAATTGTTCGGGAAACCGGTCCCCTGCGCCGACGTATTCGTGATCAGGTTGCTTTGGAGGGTGTTGCCGATCACCAGGCCGATGCTGTTCTTTCCACCCAGCCGGGTGTTGTAGGAGAGGGTCTGCTCGTCGATCCACGTGGTGTTCTGGGTCAGGGAAGACGTGGCCAGACCGTTGGTGGGCGGCGCGCCGTCCTGGGTGAGGTTGTTCCAGTATTGCGACTCGTTGTAGTTATTGTAATCCAGGCTCCAGCTGGTCCGGAACTTCAAGCCGGGCAGGAGCTGGGCTTCGGCGTAGAAATTCCCGATATACCGGAGGCTGATGGTATGCACGTCGTAGTATTCGATCAGGATCGACAGGTTGTCGAAACCCGCATAATTGAGCGGCTTACCGGTGGAATCGAACGGCGGAAGGTAGGTGGGCGTGTGCAGGGCGGATTGCAGCAGCCCTCCGTCCGGGCCGTCGCCCGCCCGGCCTTGTTTGCGGTACGTGCGGGAGAAGTTGTTGCTTGTGCCCACCTGTAACCAGTCGGTCACTTTCTGATCGAGGTTGAATTTGAAGCTGCCCCGCTCGAAGTAGAGCGGCCGGATGTCGGCGTCCTGGTGGGTAAAGCCGGCGCCGAAGTAATACTGCGTCTCCTTGTTGCCGCCGGACAGGGATAAGTTGTAGTTCTGCAGGTTGCCATGACGGAACAGCTGGTCCAGCCGGTCGTAGGTCTTCTGGATGTCCGGCGTGCCCCTTTTGGTGGACGCGGTGGGGTTCCAAACCGAACCGGTAAAGGGTGGCGTCTGGTACTTGGCTTCGCCTGCCGCGTTACCCGCGGCTACGGCATCCGCGTAGGAGTTTTCGTAGAATTCGTTTTCCAGCATGGCGTGCTGGGGACCCGTGGTCAGCGACCAGAGCTTTGGCGCCCAGTTGGTCCCGGTGGAAACGTCGAGCGACAATTTAGGCGGGCTGTTGAAACGCCCCCTTTTGGTCGTGATGATGATGACGCCGTTGGCGCCGCGCGAGCCGTAGATGGCCGTTGCGCTGGCATCCTTGAGCACTTCCACGTTTTCGATGTCGGCGGGGTTGAGGTCCGCCAGCGGAGACGTCTCGCGGCCGCCGGTGTTGATCGATTGCAAGCTCGTGTTGTTCACGAATACCCCGTCGATGATGTACAACGGGTTATTATCCGCGTTGATCGAGGTGGTGCCCCGGATACGGACAAACACGCCGTCACCGGGTGTGCCCGTGTTGGAGTTGATCTGGAGACCCGGCGCCTTGCCCTGCAGCTGCGCGTCAAAGCTGGCCACCGGGATCGCCGCGACGTCCGCTTGCTTGACGGATGATATGGAGCTGGTCAGGTCCTTTCTTCTTTGTGTGCCATAGCCCACGACCACCACGTCATTGAGCCGGTTAGCCGATTCCTGCAGTTGTATGCGGATCGGGTCGAAACTGTTGAACGTATCCACGCGGGTCTCATACCCCACGAAGCTGACCTCCACGATGGCGGGGATCTTCTGACCGGTAAGAAAGCGGAAGCGGCCGCCGCGGTCCGTGAGCACTTCGTGGGTCGTATGCTGCAGATGCACCGTGGCGCCATAGAGTGGCTGTCCCGTCCTGTCCACGACGGTACCGGTGAGGGTGATGTTGTGATCGTTGTCTGTCTGTGACATGGCCTGGACAAGGATAAGGCATAGTAGGCCCGTCAGAATGTTCTTTCTCATTGCTGGTAGTCTGTAGTAAGATTAAAGGAGGTTCGTAAGGCGAAATTAGCGCATTTTATAAAAGTCTACCAAATTAGTAGACAATAATATTTTGCATAGCTTCGCTAACGATCGTTTTGCGCGCGCCGGAAGATAAGTTTGTTTATTTAAGAAACTCTACTAAATTTATGGACTAATAAGTACTTATGCGAGCGATGAAGCATGCGTTATTGCTGTCTGTGGCTGTACTGATCTGTAGCGGGGTCTGGGCCCAGCGCCCGGAATATTTTACCGTCGAGAGCTATTATAAGGTAAAATGGGGGTATGCGGATGAATTCATCCGGCTTTGGAAGACCAACCATTATCCTTTATTGAAGAAGGCTTTGGAAAACGGCGACGTGATCAGCATCAAGGCGGAGACGCCGCGTTTTCACAGCGGCGAAGAGACGCGCTGGGACTTCCGGGTCACGGTTACGTTCAAGAACGTGGAAAAGGCCTTTGACGAGGACCTGGTGACCCCCTACAAGAAACAACTGTTCCCCGACCTGGAGGCCCTGGCGAGGTCCGAGCAGCACCGCTTCGAGCTTTTGCTGGCGCATTGGGACATCGAAACCGCGGAGCTACAACTGTAAACCTATGGCGGTCGATGAAATCAAAATACGGCTTACGGCCTTCTGGGTGCTGATTTTAACGGTAGCGTACATATTCCTGGGTACAGTGACCATCCCCGTCGTGCTCGTGATCGACTTTGCCCTGCGGTCCTTCAACCTCGGCAAATGGAGCCCCCTGTTCCGCCTTTCCGAGTGGACGGCCAACCGGTTGCAATGGGTGGGCAAGCCGGTTTATCTCCCCGCCAAACGCTTTGCCGCGCTGGAGTCGCTGGCTGGTATTTGCGCGGGGTGTTATGTATACGATTGGATAAATCGTTTATCAAGATGAATTTATTTATTAACTTATAACAAACTTTTGCTCACCTATGGCTGAAGAAACAAAAAAACAGACTGCCCTCGGGGACGTGGCGGCCAGACAACTCGCGATCGCCACCCGCACGGTTCCCCAAATGATCACCATCACGCCGCGATGGCTGACCCATCTTCTGAATTGGATACCGGTGGAATCCGGCGTCTACCGCCTGAACAAGGTGAAGGATGGC
>NZ_DATJIY010000261.1:0-12097 GCF_035492835.1 Dinghuibacter sp. | reverse complement strand
ATGGTGCCGTTGGTGGCGTTACCCGGGTAGTTGACGGCGGTCAGGACCGGGTAGCCGCTGCGGCGCCAGTTGGCCCAGGCTTCGTATTCGTCCATGAAGGTGGCGACCCAATACTGGGTGTTGATTTGCTGCAGGGCGTTGCCTGCATTATAGGGATTGGCGGCGAGGTAAGTGGTGATCTGGGCCTGGGTGATGCCGGGGGTGGCGCCGGTTTCGGCCATCTGGTTCATACCGGCGGTGACGCCGGCGGCGTAGTAGGTGGCGGGGTCGCCGGTGATCCATCCCCTTTCGGCGGCTTCGGCCAGCAGGAACTGGGTTTCGGCGTTGGTAAGGAAGAAGGTGGGGGCATTCAACCGGGCGAAGGTGTAGCGGTTGGCAACGGAATAGTCGTTCTGGTTGCCGGGGTAGCCGGGGGCGGTCGACAGGTCGAGGGTGCTGCCGTTCAGGTCGTAGCCATTGGGCTGGCCGAGCTGTTTGAACCAGCTGGTGTCGCCATAGTCGAAGCCGGCGGCGCCCCAGGCGGTACCGGGGCTGGTGCAGACGGTGCCGATGTAGGTGAGGCGGGGGTCGCCGGTCGACTTGAGGTAGTTGACAAAGGTGGCGCTGAGACGGGAGGCGTTGGGGTCCTGGTAGACGAGGACGGAGCCGCTGCCGTTGGCGGTCTGGTCGTGCTGGTTCTGGTGCTGGACCATGGCGTCGTCGGCGTTGCTGGTCATGACGCCGCCGGCGACGGCGGCCTGGACCCACTTCTGGGCGGTGGTCGGGTCGACCTTGCTCAGACGCATGCCGATGCGGAGCATTTCGGAGTAGGCGAATTTTTTCCACTCGGCGACATTACCGCCGTAAACCAGGTCGGCGGAACCGACGGTATTGGTGGCGGTGGCGCTCAGGTTGGCGGCCGCGTCCGACAGCTCGGAGTAGAGGCTGTCGTAGATCGCCTGTTGCTTGTCGTAGACCGGGCTGGTGATGTTGGCGATGTAGCCCATCCCTGCCTGGCTGTACGGGCAGTCGCCGTACATATCCGTCATGCGTTGGAACATGAAGGCCTTGAAGATGCGCGCGATGTTGTAGAGGTTGGTCTGCGTGGCGTCGCCCTTGGTGTGGTATACCGTCTCGACGATGTTGGTGATGGTATTGGGGTAGTTGTTGTCCCAATAGGCCGAGTTGTAGCTGGGGTTGTAGAAATACTTATCCCCGTCCCAGTAGCCGGTGGTGGACGAAAAGTGCTGGATCATGCAACCGGCATAGATCAGGTTGTTGCGCCAGTCTTCGTAACAGTTGCCATCGCTGTTTCCGGAGGTGATGAGCTCGGCGGCGGTGAACAGGTAGTTATAGTTCATGACCGCCGAGGTTACGTGCTCCGGGTCGGTGTTGATCGACTCGAAGTTCTTCTTACAGCCCGCGGAGAAAATCAAGGCGGCGGATAATATGAGAAGTTTTTGTTTCATTGTCAAGAATTTGGGTTGTAACGAATTAGAAGTTCACGTGTACGTTGGCGCCCAGGCTCCGGATGGGAGGATAACCCGAAAGCTCCAGCCCCTGACCGTTGGTGCTGTTCAAACCGGATTCGGGGTCGATGTTCGGGGTATGCTTCATCAGGATCAACAGGTTCCTGCCCACGAGGTTGATGCTCACCCCTTTGATGAACGTTCCCCTGAGCACGGAAGAGGGCAATGCATATCCTATCGTTACAGACCTCAATTTAATAAAGCTGGCGTCATAAACGAACTCTTCTGCGATATGGTTGGCACCGGTGGTGATGTTCCACCAGTAGGTCTGGCCGGGGACGGCGACGGCGTTGGCGTTACCCTTCCCATCGACGCCGGGGGCGACATAGCCCGCGCCCTCGCGTCCGAGCAGCGTGTTCTTTTGCAAACCGTAGTAGTCGAGCAGGAGGTTGGTGCCGGAATATATCTTCGCGCCGAACTTGTAGTCGATCAGGAAGCTCAGGCTGAACCCCTTGTAACGGAAGGTGTTGGTGATACCGCCGGTCTTGTTGTAGAAGCCGGATCCCAGGGGGATGACGCCGGTGGCCTCGGGCATGCCGGTCGAGGAGTCGACGATGTGGCGGCCCTGGGCGTCTTTTTTATAGCCAAAGCCCATGATCTGCCCATAGGAAAGACCCTTGACGGCGCTGACGTTGACCTCGCTGCCCCAGCGGGGGATCGCGCCAGCAATGACGATGCTTTGGTTCGCCCCCAGGTCCATCACCTTGTTGCTGTTGTAGGCGAAGTTCCAGGAGAGGTCCCAGGAGAAGTGACGGGTGGAGATCGGGGTCACGTTGAGCAACACTTCTATACCGCGGTTCCGGAGCACGCCGATGTTCTCGTAGACGCCGGAATAGCCCGCCGTCGGGGTGATCGTAACCGGCAGGATGTCGTCCGTGGTCTTTTTGCTGTAGACCGCAACGTCAAAGCCAAAACGGTTGTTGAAGAAGTCCATATTCACCCCGAGCTCGTCTTCCTGTATCTTGACCGGTTTGAGGAAGGCGTTGGGAATGGTGGTATTGGAGACATAGCCTACCGGCTGGTTGCTGATGGTGTAGCCCTGCAGCCCATAGGTCAGGGCATTCTGGTAGGGACCCGTACCGTTCGAACCTTCTCCGTAGCTGGCGCGCAGCTTGCCAAAGCTAATCCAGCTGGGCAGGTGGAGGGCGTCGGAGAAGACGAAGCTACCCGCGACCGAGGGATAGAGGTAATGGTCGGTATTGATGTTGAGGGTGGAGAACCAGTCGTTCCGGGCGGTGACCGTCAGGAAGAGGTAATTCCTGAAACCGAAGTCCGCACTCCCGTAGACCGAGTTGACGTGGTAGCGGTCGTAGGTATAGTTGAACGGCTTGTTCGAGACGTTGTTGGCGGAATAGAAATACGGGATGACATACGGCCCGACGCCGGTGACACCGTAGGACGAATTGACGTTGTCCATAGAGTTAGCGCCTACCTGCGCGTTGAGGGTAAAGTCGGTGCCGAATTTCTTGCTGACGCCGATCGCCCCGTTGTAGTTCATTTCGTGGAAGTTCGTCTCGGTCTGGGTCAGGTTCCCGCCGACGTTGTAACCCGTCCCGGAGGGCGTGATGTTGGTCAGGTCGAAGATATAACCGTCCCGGGTGACCGTTCCCTGTGCATAGAGCCAGTCGGTGAAGTTATACTTCAGCGTGAGGGCGCCGGTGAGGCGGTTCCGCGCGGTCTGGTTCTGGAATTTGTACGCAACGAAATACGGGTTGTTGAAGTACACGTCGGTGCCGGGGAGCAGTTCTCCGCCGGTCGCCGTAACCGCGGGTTTGAGCCAGCGGATGTCAAAGGTATTGCCCAGGTAGAGGGTGGAAGCCACCACGTTCCCCGGGGCGTCGGAGAAGGATACCCGGTTGTTGACGTTTTCAAAGACGTAGTCCGCGGAGAGCGTCATGTCCAGGCGTCTGGTGATGTGGTATTCGGAGTTGAAGTTGACGGTTTGTTGTTTCATCCCGGAATTCGGGATGAAGGTATTGAGGTACAGGTCGCCTAAACCCAGGCGGAAGTGTCCCTTGTCGTTGGACCCCAGCAAGGCCACATTGACTTGATTGGTTACGCCGGTCTTATAAAAGTTCTTGAAATTGTCTTTGGCGGCGGAGTAGTTGTAGGTGTTGCCCAGGAAGTTGGTCGCGGCCGACCCGTCGATCTTCGAGCCCCAGCTATAATACTCGGAACCTTGCGCGGCCGCGGCGGTAGTGGGTTTGACACTCAGCAGCCCCTGGCCGTAGGTGTATTGGTAGTCGCGTTCGTCGACGACGTTCTGGGCGGTGAGGTTGTCATTGAGCTCTACCGAGATCCCGTGTCCCTTGGCGCCGGACTTGGTGGTGACCAGGATGGCGCCCTTGCCGCCGCGGAAACCATAGAGAGCGGAGGCGGCGACGCCTTTGAGGACCTGGATGCTTTCGATGTCGTCGGGGTTGATATTCGACAAGCCGTCGCCAAAGTCCTGGCCGCCCCACTGGCCGGCGCTCCCCTGGTTGGTGTTGTCGTAAGGAACGCCGTCGATGACGTAGAGCGGCTGGTTGTTCCCCGAGATCGAGGACACCCCGCGGATCAGCACCATGCTGGACCCGGAAGGCCCGGTCGCGTCACCGGCCACGCTCACCCCGGCGACCTGGCCCGTCAGCGCGTTACCGATGTTCGTCTCGCGTGACTGGACGAACTTGTCGCCCGCGAGCTCCGTGGTGGAGTAGCCCAGCGCGCGGGACTGTTTGCGGATACCCAGGGCCGTTACCACGACGTCTTCCAGCTGGCCCGCGGCTTGCTTGAGCGAAATGCCCTTCAGGTCATCGGCGCCGACTTTGACGGTGGAGCTGACGTACCCCACGCCCGAAATGATCAGCACGTCGCCGGTCTTTGCCTCGATCGCGAAGTCCCCGTTCCCGTCGGTGACCGTGCCCCGGTGGGTGCCCCTGACCGTGACGTTGACGCCGGCCACGACGGCACCGTCGGGTCCGGTGACGTGTCCCCGGACGACGTCCGGTTTTTTTGAAAAGACGGTATTTGCGTTGAGGGGATGGTGCCCGGCTATCGCCAGTTGCGACAACAGCAGGCCTGCACACAATAGATAACTGTGCGACATTTGTCTCATAAATGCAGCAGGTTTAGATAATGAAGAAGATTAGTTTTCTCTTACTGTAGTGGGAAGAGGTCGCGCTGCTGTAATGAAGATTTAACGGAAATTTTCGTGTAAACGATTGTGTGGCCGGAGGCGCGGCGGGGCGCACCGCGGGCCCGGCGGGGCGCGAAGGCGCGGCAGCTAGAACTTGGCGTTCACGTTGAACCCGAAGCTGCGCACCGCGGGGTAGCCGGATAACTCGAGGCCCTGGCCATTGGTGGCGTTCAGGTTCGACTCCGGGTCGATGTTGGGGGTGTGCTTGAGGAGAGTGGCGAGGTTACGCGCGACGACGGAGACGGTTACTTCCTTGAGGTGGGATTTCTTCCAGCTGGGCAGCGTGTATTCGAGGGAGAGCGCGCGGAGCTTGATAAAGCTGGCGTCGTAGACGAATGCTGAGGCGATGTGGTCGCTGCCGCCGGCGGAGATGTCCTGGAAGTATTTCTGGGCGGGGACGGCAATGGCGTTGGGGTTACCGTGGTTGTCCACGCCGCGGCCGACATAACCGCCATCGCGGCCCTGGAGCGTCGTCTGCTGGAGCCCGTAAAAATAGAGGAGGAGGTTGGTTTGGGAGTAGAGCTTGGCGCCGAACTTATAATCGAACAGGATGTCCAGCTTGAATTTCTTATAGCGGAAGGTCTGGCTCAGACCGCCGGTCCATTTATACATGCCGGACCCCAGGGGCACGACACCGGTTTGTTTGGGCTCCCCATCGTCACCGAAGACGATGTGGCCACGGCTGTCCCGCTGGTAGGCGTAGCCCATGATCTGGCCGTATGGCAACCCGACCACGTTGCTGATGTTGACCTCGTTGCCCCAGCGCGCCTGGGCGCCGCTGATAACGACCTGTTGTATGCCGGGTCCGAGATAGAGGACCTTGTTGATGTTTTCGGCGGAGTTCCAGGAGACGTCCCAGGAGAAATGCGGACTGCTCACCGCTCGTGCCGTGAGCAGCCATTCCACGCCCCGGTTACGGACCTTGCCGATGTTGAGGTTGTCGCCGGTATAGCCCGAGGTCGCCGAAACGGTGACGGGGAGGATGTCGTCCTCGGTTTGTTTGTTGTAGACGGCCATGTCCAGCCCGACGCGGCAGGAAAGGAATTGCATGTTTACGCCCACCTCGTCTTCCCGGATGTTGACGGGGCGCAGGTTGGCGTTGGGGATGTTGCTTTGGGGTATGTAACCGATGAGCTGGCCGTTGATGGTATAGCCATGGGTGCCGTAGGTCAGCGCGTTTTGGTAGGGGGACGTGCCGTTGGAGGCCTCGGCAAAGGACACCCGGACCTTGCCATAGGTGATCCAGGCGGGCATTTTCCAATAGTCCGAGAAGACGAAGCTGCCGCTGACGGACGGATAGAGATACCGGTCGGAGTTGATGCTGAGGGTGGAGAACCAGTCGTTGCGGGCGGTCAGCGTGAGGTACAGCAGCCCCTTGTACCCCAGGTCCACGCTGCCGTAAAGCGAATTGACCTTGTAGCGGGCGTAGGCATGCTGGAAGGGCTTTACGGCGATGTTGCCCGCGGTATATACATAGGGGATGATAAAAGGACCCACCGCCCGTTGCTGGGCGATCCCGTTGACGAGCGTGGGCACGATACCGATCCCGTCGTCCTGGGTGATGTTGTCCTGGGTATTGCCGCCCAGCTGCGCGGAGAGGGTGAACTTCTTGTTCCAGGTCTTATCGACCCCGAACATATAGTTGGCATTGACCTCGTGGTACGTCAGCTCATACTGCGTGAGGTCGCCGCCCGGCCGGTACCCGGTCCCCGTCGGCTCGACGACGGTCGCGTCAAAGGTATATCCGTCCCGCGTGACCTGCCCCTGGGCGTACAACCAGTCCCGGATGTTATAGCGGAGGGTGAGGCCGCCGGTGAGGCGGTTCCGGGTGGTGTGGTTCTGGAAGCGGTAGGCGACAAAATAGGGATTGTCAAAGTAGGTGTCGTCGCCCGGCAACAGCTCGTTCCCGCTGCCATCCACTTCGGGTTTGAGCCAGCGGATGTCGAAACTGTTGGCCAGGTAAAGGGTGCTGGCGATGGCGTTCCCGGGGGCGTCCGAAAACGAGGCCCGGTTCTTTACCTGTTCGGCCACGTAGTCGCCGGTCAGGGTGACCTGGAGCTTTTTGAAGAGGTTGATCGTCCCGTTGACGTTGACGCCCTGTTGCTGCATATTGGAGTTCGGGATGACCGGGTTCAGGAAGAGGTCGCTCAGGCCCACCCGGAACCGGCCCTTGCTGTTGGCGCCTTCGAGGGCCAGCGAGCTCTGGTTGGTGAGACCGGTCTGATAAAAGTCCTTGAAGTCGTCTTTGAAGGGGAGGTAGGCGTAGTGCTGTCCCACGAAATTGACCGCGTCCGAGCCGTCGAGCTTTGCACCCCAGCTAAAGTAGGGCGCGGTGAAGGCCGCGTCCGCGGTGGTAGGCTTGATGCCCATGAGCCCCTGGCCGTATTGGTATTGGTAGTCCCGGTCGTCGACGACCGAGTTGAACGTAATGTTGTTGTTGAGCTCCACCGCGATGCCGTTGTTCTTGGGGCCGGACTTGGTGGTGATGAGGATCGCCCCGTTGCCGCCCCGGTAACCGTACAAGGCGGCGGCGGCCACGCCCTTGAGCACCTGGATGCTTTCGATGTCATCGGGGCTGATGTTGGACAGACCGTCCCCGAAGTCCTGGCCGCCGTATTGGCCGGCGTACCCTCCCTGGTTGGTGTTGTCGTATGGAATCCCGTCGACGACGTACAGGGGCTGGTTGTTGGCGGTCAGCGAGGCGTTCCCGCGGATGACGACCCGGCTGCTCCCATAGGGTCCCGTAGCGTCCCCGGAGACGCTGACGCCCGCGATCTTGCCGCTCAGGGCGTCACCCAGGTTGGTTTCGCGGGAGGCGGTGAATTCGGAACCCGGCACCTCGGTGGTGGCATAGCCCAGGGACCTCACCTGTTTGCGGATGCCCAGCGCCGTCATGACGACCTCGGTCATCTCCTTTTGCGCGGCCGTCAACGACACGGTGATGGGGCCGTTTTCCTTTAGGATTACGGTCCTCGACCTGAAACCCACGGAGGAGAACTCCAGGACGTTCTCGCGGTTGGCTTCGACGGCAAAGGCGCCCTTGGCGTCGGTGACCGTGCCCCGGACGCTGCCCTTGACCAGGACGGATACACCGGAGAGTGGGTTGCCGTCGCCATCGGTGACCATGCCCCTGGCCATGTCCGAGACGACCACGTGGTATACGCTGTCGGGTACGATCCGGGTGGCGGTGTCTTCCGCCGCGGCGATCGAAGGGCTGGCGCCGGTGCGCTTGCCTTCCCCGTTGAGGATGACGAAGGTGGTGGCGTTGACCCTGGTGAAGTGGAGACCCGATCCTTCGAGGAGCTCGGTCAGGATGCGCTCCACGTCGGCCTTGGGATGGACGATGTCGGAGACCATTCGTTCTCCTATGCTCTTATCGGTATACAGGAAGTAGACGCCGCGTTTGCGGTTGAGCTCCTTGAGGGCCTGTAAAAGGGAGATTTCGTGGCGGCCCTTACGGGTCTGGTGCTGTCTGTCGGGGCCTTGGTTTGTCACAAAAGCCCGCTGCATCGGAGCTTGCCGTGCCATTGTGTCTACGCCGTGGAGGCATAGCGACAAAAAACATATGGCAGCTGAACCCCAACAAAGAACCCGATTCTTTGACAGACAGTCTATCATGCAGCAGTTATACCGTGGTGCCCTATCGAAAGCCGGTGGTAAGCCCGGCGCTAGTTTGCTTTGTCGAGGATGATCTTGTCGTCGCGTTTTTCCACCCTATATTCCTTGGTGGCGGTCAGCGACTGCAGGAGCACGTCGAGGTTGTCGTTGGGTTGGGTGCCGTTGATCGTATTGTTGAGCATCGCGGGGTCGGCGACTTCGACCTTTACCCCGTAATGCTGCTCGATCATCCGGATGACTTCGGACAGCGGGGTATTGTCAAAGTGCATTTTGTTGTCCATCCAGGCGGTCACGTCTTCGGGGTTGACCGTTTGCCTGACCAGCTCATCCCCCTTTAACATCACGTCATCCCCCGGGACCAGCCGCATTTCCCGGCCGTGCTCGTCCAGGAGGGTAACGCTGCCCTCTTTGAGCATCACGCCCGCGTCGCCCGGCTGGCTGACCACGTTGAACATGGTCCCCGTGACGATGACGTCGAAATGATCGGTATGGACGATAAAACGGTCGTGCTCGGCGGTCTTTGTCACATGGAAAAACGCCTCGCCTTTCAGCCAGACCTCCCGGTCGTTCCCCTCTTTCCAGTGCTTGCCGTATGTAAACGAGGAGTTTGCGTTGAGCGTCACCTCCGTCCCGTCCGGGAGCGTATGCTGCGCCATCTGGCCGTATGTGGTATTGACCGTCGTTTTGCTCCCCTTCCAGTACTTGTCGAGCGTAGCCGCCAGGAAAACGACGACGACCGCCGCGGCCGCGGAAACCCACACTCTCCAGGAACGCCACTGTACCTTGAATATTTTGGCGGTGCTTGCGTTCGTCTCCTCTATACGCCGGAATAACCGGTCCTCCGCCGCCTCCAGTTGGGCAGCCGGAACCGGCAGCTCTTGAACATCCATTCGTTGAAGCAATTCTACTGCGCTATCTACCAGGGCCTTAGAAGACAAATCCTTGTGAAGCCTTTCTTCCCACTCACCTACTGCTTTAGGGTCGGTTTTGTAGTACCAGGCTAAAAACGATTCATCCGTCAACAGGTCCTCCGGACTTTGCAAGGCATTCATGTCCATATAACAGGCACCTTTGTACGCTATACAGGGTGTAATGATAAAAATTTGTAACCAATTTTTGAAAACTTTTTATTTTACAGTTAATTGCGGTTGAAAACTAACGATGGTGAGATTTGGAAAGTAACGCCCAGGATATAGCGCTGTGGGAATCCTTTAAAGGTGGAGACAAAGAGTCTTTCCGCGCGTTGTTCCGCAAATACTACTCCTCCCTATATTTATACGGCTATAAGATCACCCAGGACAAGGAGCTGCTGGAGGACTGCATCCAGGACCTTTTCGCAGAGCTATGGATGAGCTCCAGCAAAACCCAGATCAAATCCGTCCGTGCCTACCTGCTCAAATCGCTGCAATACAAGGTTATAAAGGGACTTCAAAAGCGGTCCCGCGTCATTTTGAATGACTCGGAGCCGCGCGAAACGGAGTTCCAGATCGGCCACGACGACGCCATGGTTTTCCGGGAGGACCACGAGAAGAACGGCGCCAAGATCAAGGCCGCGATGGGCCAGCTATCCAGGAGGCAGCAGGAGATCGTGTACCTCCGTTTTTTCCAGAACCTAAGCTACGAGGAGATATCCGAGATGATGGATATCAATTACCAGGTGGCGCGCAACCTGCTCTACCAGTCGATCAAGGCGCTCCGCAAGAATCTGGTGCAGCCTGCGTGATCGTTTGCGCTTTTTCTCGCTGGGATGTTACAAATCAAGTGCTTTTGTCACTACCTTTGGGCGCCTTTGTGGCCCCGCTAAAATCATTTTCTTCCATGAGCACGGTCGATGCATTCGAAAAAATTCCAGTCAGGATCTTTACCACACCCAAAGAAGGTTCCAAATTCGCCGCCAGGGAAATCGCCCAGCTGATACGGTCCAAGGCCGCGTCCGGCGAGTCCTGTGTCCTGGGTCTGGCCACCGGTTCCACGCCCATTTCGCTGTATGCCGAGCTGGTGCGGATGCACCAGGAGGAAGGCCTTAGTTTCAAGCACGTCGTCACCTTCAACCTGGATGAGTACTACCCCATCGAGCCGGAGACGCTGCAGAGCTACCACAATTTCATGTGGCGGAACCTGTTCGGCAAGGTGGATATCCTGCCGGAAAACGTGCACGTCGCCGACGGGCGCGTTCCCAAGGAGAAGATGAAAGAATATTGCCAGGAGTACGAGCGCCAGATCGAGGCCGCGGGCGGCATCGACCTCCAGGTGCTCGGGATCGGGAACAACGGCCACATCGGCTTCAACGAACCGGGATCGAGCCGGTATTCGAAGACGCGGCTGGTTACGCTCGACAATACGACGCGGGTAGCGAACGCCCGTGAGTTCCGCAACATCACCAACGTCCCCCGGATGGCCATTACCATGGGCATACAGACGATCATGTCCGCCAAGCGCATCATCCTGATGGCCTGGGGGCTCAAGGCGGGTATCGTCCGGAAGGCGGTAGAAGGGGACGTGACGGAGCACGTTCCAGCCTCTATATTGCAACAGCACGATGACTGTACGTTTGTCGTGGATGAGCTTGCTGCCGGGGAGCTGACGCGGTTTAAGTCGCCCTGGCTGACGGGGGACATCGAGTGGACCCCTCAGGTCATGCGGCGCGCGGTGATCAATATGGCGCTTAAGCTTCGCAAGCCGGTGCTGTCGCTGACGACCAACGATTATATCGACTCCGGTTTGGGGGATTTGCTCACCGAGCACGGAGACGCCTACGAGATCAATCTCCAGGTTTACTATATGCTCCGGGACTCGATCACGGGCTGGCCGGGCGGCAAGCCCAATGCGGTGATCCCGGCGCATCCCGAGCGGTCGTCTCCCTATCCCAAGAAGGTGCTCATCTTTTCGCCGCACCCGGACGACGATATCATTTCGATGGGCGGGACGTTTATGCGGCTCGTCGACCAGGGGCACGAGGTGCACGTGGCGTACCAGACGTCCGGCAATATCGCGGTCACCGACGAGTTCGTGACGCGGTTCCTGGACTTTGCGGTGGGCTTCGAGGAGATGTTCGGGATCGATTCGAAGAAGTCGCAGGAGATCCTCTCCGACGCATCTTCTTTTTTGCGTTCCAAGTCGTTGTCGCAGATGGACACGCCTTCGATCCGCGCCATCAAGGGCCTTATCCGCCGCTGCGAGGCGCGGGCGACCTGCCGGTACGTGGGGTTGACCGACGACCGGGCGCACTTTATGAACCTGCCGTTCTATGAGACGGGGACCATCGAGAAGAAGCCTTACGGCGAAGAGGATATTGCGCTGACGATGGCGCTGCTGCGTCAGTTGAAGCCCCAACAGATATATGCCGCGGGCGACCTGGCGGACCCGCATGGGACGCACAAGGTGTGCCTGGATATTATTTTTGAATCCCTGCGCAGGCTGAAGGCTTCGCCGTCGGATGCTTCGTGGATTCACGACTGCTGGCTATGGCTCTACAAGGGAGCCTGGCAGGAATGGGACATCTCGGAGATCGAGATGGCGATCCCGATGAGCCCGGAGCAGGTGATGAAAAAACGCTTTGGCATCTTTATCCACCAGTCGCAGAAGGACGCGGTGCCGTTCCAGGGGACGGATAGCCGGGAGTTCTGGCAGCGCGCCGAAGACCGGAATTCCAACACGGCGACGCTGTACGCGGACCTGGGGCTTACGCGGTACGCGGCTATGGAGGCGTTTGTGCGCTGGATGTATTGATCGCTTGTTCCACGGATTTTATGACGTTGTCCATTTTGGCCTCGCTGATGATCCATCGGGCGACGAT
>NZ_DATJIY010000260.1:0-36951 GCF_035492835.1 Dinghuibacter sp. | reverse complement strand
ATTCGACGACCTCTTTACTTTTTTCTGTACATAGCAGCACGCCGATTGAAGGATTCTCATGGGGCTTTTTGACATCCCGGTCGAGCGCTTCGAGGTAGAAGTTGAGCTTGCCGATGTATTCGGGCTGGAAGGGTGTGGTCTTCAGCTCAATGGCTACCAGGCATTGAAGCTCGCGATGGTAGAACAAGAGGTCGAGGAAAAAATCTTGCGTACCAACCTGAAGGCGGTACTCTTCTCCCATAAAAGTAAAGTCCCGGCCAATCTCCAGGACAAATTGCCTGAGGCGTTGGGTCAGGCCTTTTTTCAGTTCGTGTTCCGAGTGCGGCTCGGGGAGGTCGAGAAAGTCGAAGATGTAACGATCACGGAAGATCTGCGGGGCAATATCTGCATTTGGATGGCTGGAGTTCGTTAAATCAACCTTGCTAAGTTTTTGACGTTCAAAAAGAGCCGAGGCCATTTGGCGGCGGAGGTCCCGCAGCGAATATTTCTCTTTTGCAGCCAGTAACAAGTAGAAGACTTTTTCGTCCAGCGATCCCGTTCGGGAAAGCAAATCGACATGATGGCTCCAGCTAAGCGCCGATAATATATGGGGTATTTTTTTAAATTGTGGCGACACTGTCACCACAATTTCTTTGGATTGACTTTCAACATCTTCCACATTATCGCCTGGTCGCAAACGGACTGATCCGTCGGTTTTTATGGTCGTCCAATCCAGTTGATGCCAAGTGCTGTAAAAGTCCCTCATCCGGTAAAGGGATCGCCGGTCGAAGCCTTTTATGGCAGGGTCATTTTTCTTTAGCCATTCGGCGAGCTGGTCGACGGTTTTATCGCCCCATTCTTTTGTCGCGAGGCGATGGTGAACGTAGGCGCCGACTTCCCAATAGACGGTTAGCTGTTCGCGGTAGACTTCCTGGAGGGCCCGCTGCTGGCGGGTTCGGATGAGGGAGCGAATTTCTTCGAAGTGTTGACTGAGTTCCATAAAGCAAGGGTATTTCCTTGCAAGGTATGGACGATTGGCACACATGCGCAAGTGCCATATCTCCTGAAACACTTATAGGGTAAGCATTTCAGGGGATTCACGCGGGGCTAGAACTCGACCTTGTAGTTCAACACGGGGATCAGGCCGGTTTGGTAGTCGGTGACGACCTTGTGCTGGAAGGGATCGTATTCGACGTCGTAGACATTCTGGCGGTTGGTGACGTTTTGGAGGTCGAGGGATAAGGTGGTGGTGAGGTGGGGGCGGTCTTTTTTGAGGCTGAGGCGGAGGTCGGTGCGGAAGTAGGCGGGGTTTTGCCGGGTGTAGGCCTGCTGTTGGAAATAGATGGTAGTGCCCTGGAGGGCGGACTGGACGGGGTCTACGGGGGTGTTCCAGTAGCCGCCGGCCCAGATGGTTCGGATGTTGATGCCGAAGGTGCGGGTGCGGTTGGCGCGGTGGGACAGCTCGAAGTCCTTGCCGCCGGTGAAGCTGAGGATGTAGTGACCGTTGAAGCGGGTGTTGCGGGTGACGCCGTCGAGGGCGGTGTATTGGGATTGGTAAAGCGAGCCGTTAAGCATGTAATAGAGGTGGCGGCTGAGATAGCGTTCGAGGGTGAGCTCGATGCCATAGTTGGTGCCGGTGCCCTTGTTGACGAGCGGGTCGCTGATGTAATCACTGGTCTCGATGTTCAGGGTGGAAAAGGTATTGGTATCGGCTGCGTTGACGGGCACGTTGTAGAGGCGTTGGTAGTAGGCTTCGGCTTTCAGGTTGAGGTCGCGGCCGAGGCGTTGGTTGTAGGAAAGCACGAAGTGCTGGGCGTGGGTGAGCCCGAGTTTGCTGTTGGGATGACCGCCTAGGCTGTCTTGCGCGAAATAGACGCCGAGGGCTTGTATCTGGCTGTGGAGACCGTAGCCAAACGCGAGGCTGGAGCGGGGGGTGATGTCCCACTTGAGCGTGGCCCGGGGTTCGACGTCCCAGGTATGGTTATACAGGAGCTCCAGGTAGTGGACGCCCAGGTTGGCGGTGAGGTGGCTGGCGGGATGACCCTGCCACTGGGCGAAAGCCTGGAGCGTTTGGGTGTGACCACTGGTGTTGATTTGCTCGATCAGGGGGGCGCCGGGGTCCTTGCGGTCCTGCTGGTAATAGTTATAACCGGTGAGGTTGACGATATAGCCGGCGCGGAGGATATTGCCGGTCCCGAAGCGGTGATTCAGGATGGAGGTCAACGTCCACTTGGGGGTTTCGTCGTTGGTGCGGTACATCCGCTCGTATTGATAGTCGTCCTGGACGTAGTCTTCGGTGATGCGGTCGCCGACATCGGAGAAGGCCAGGACGGAATGAAGGTTGGTGCGGCTGCCCAACGAAATCGTGTGGGTGAGCCCGCTCATGCCCGTAGGCCCGTCGAAACGCTGACGATAGCGGTCGGAATAGTTTTTCCACCTGGACGAATCCAGCTTTGGATCGATACGCTGGGTGCTGAGACCGCCAAAGCCAAAAACGCTGAAGTCACCCCACTTTCCTGCAGGGAGAAAGACGTTGTAAGAGAGGTCGGAATAGTCCGTGGTGCCGGACGGCAAAGCGACCCCGATTTTGCCCAGGAGCGATAGCGTAGAATAGCGATAGTTGACGAGGTAGGAACCCTTGTAGCCTGCGCTGAACGGCCCTTCAGCGGCGGCTTCGAGTCCGAGAAAACCGGCCTGGAGGGCGAATTCGGGGTGCTCGTTGTTGCCTTTGCGCAGGTGCAAGTCGAAGACCCCGCTCAGCGCGTCTCCGTATTCCGCCGGGAAAGCGCCGGTCAGGAAATCGGAGTTGGCGAGCAGCTGAGCGCTGAGGATGGAGATGCCTCCCCCGCTGCTGGTGGCGCTGGCAAAGTGGTTGGGATTGGGAATGTCGACGCCTTCCATCCGCCAAAGGAGACCGCCCGGGGAGTTGCCGCGGATCACGATGTCGTTGCTCCCGTCCTGGGGCGCCATGACGCCGGCAAAACTCAGCGCCATGCGCAAGGGGTCTTCGACCGCCGCGGCGTATTTCTGGGTTTCCTCGACGGAGAAGGTGCGGGAGCTGACGATGCTCATGTCGTTGAGCGGTTTGTTCTTATGGCTGTCGCCTTTGATGATGACTTCGGCTTCGCTCTTGGGTGCGAGCTCGAGGGGTATATTTATGATCGTTTCCCTGCCGGCTTCGACGACGAGGTTGTCTTGGGTGGCCTCGCGGAAGCCGACGTGCGTTACCCTGAGCTGGCGTTGCCCGACGGGGACGTTGTGGAATACGAAGACGCCGGTGCTGTCGGTGAGGCTCGACTGGTTTTCCAGTGTGACGGTGGCGCCGGCAATGGGGCGTTGCAATAGCCGGTCGGTGACCGTGCCGCGTACGGTTTGGGTGGGTGTTTGCGCAGCGACGGGTATAGCCAGGAGAATGAGCAAGACGATTTGCAGGTACATGAGGATCGGTTTGCAGTACGACAACCGATGGAGACGATACCCCTATGGGGAAATAAAGTATTTTCGGACATGAGAAAAATATTGTTGTCGGCCGTATCGCTGGCGTCGGTCGTTTTGCTGGTGTCGGCCGCCAGGGGGCAACGGGTCGATATCGTTTGGGACAAGACCTCGCTCGTCCAGGTTTGCGCGGATCAAAGCGGGTACGCGCGCATGATAACTTTAGGGGGCGACAGCCTTTTGTGTATATATGAATCCAGGGGCGCCATCAAATGTTCCGTCAGTTCCGACAGGGGTCGGCGCTGGCAGCCCTTTTCCACGGTCGCCGCGCCGGAACCGGGGATCAATATGGCGGCGCCTGACGTGATTTCGTTAAAGGACCATTCGCTGCTGGCGGCCTACAATCCCAGGCCGTACGGCCACGATACGACCAAACGGTTCAGCATCCGGACGCGGATAAGCTATGACGGAGGCAGGACCTGGACGGACGAACGCACCTTATATACCGCAAGCTATTTATTTGACGACGGGTGCTGGGAGCCGGCGCCGATGGTGATGCCCTCGGGCAAGATAGGCTTGTTCTTTTCCAACGAAGGGATTTATACACATTCCGCCGAACAGAATATTTCCCTGCTGCGGTCGTCGGACGCCGGGAAAACCTGGTCGGCGGAGCCCGAGATCGTTTCCTTCAGACCGCAATACCGGGATGGCATGCCGACGCCGATCGTGCTCCAGGGTACGGGCGACGTGTTGTTTTCTATCGAAGACAATTACCATGGACAATTCAAACCGTCTATCATCTGGATGGATGGCGGGCGTTCCTATAATGTCGTGCCGGGTATTCCCGATTCGGTGTATGCCGGCGCGCCTTTTCTCCGGCAGCTGCACAGCGGGGAAACCATTTTATCCTACCAGACAACGCTGCACCGGGTCAATAAGTGGCAGCTTTCGGCGATGATGGTGGCCGTCGGGAATGAAGCGTGTCTCGATTTCCATAACGTAACGCCGCCTTTCGACGTGCCGCTGACCGCACACGGCCTTTGGAATTCGCTGTGCATTTTACCGGACGACACCATTATTGGGGTTACGTCGACCGATGCCTATGGCACGCCATCGTCGGTGTGGATGATAAAGGGGCGCCTGGTTCGTCGTTAGAAGGTCCGTTCGAAGTCTTCCTTCGTGAAAAGGTGATCCCGGTTTTCGAGATTGCTGGTTTTGCTTTTGTCAAAGCGGAACTTCTTTTTTCTTATCAGGGCGACCGGGGTGAGTATTGTTAGATAGACGATGGTCAGCAGGACCGAATTGCTGACGAAGCCGAGGGCATGGGAGAGTTTTGTCCAGCCATAGTCGATCCATTCGCTGATCCTTTTCGAAAGGGCGCCTGCGAGGCCGACGGCCAGGGCGATGTACGCGTAGGCGTTCTTGTGCGTGAGCAGGCTGATGGCAACGAAGCCGACGGTGATGACCAGGACGGTTTCCTTGCTGTTGTTTTTCATTAAAAGAGGGAGTAGATGAAGGGGGCGAGCGCGGTGGTGGAACCGAGGACGACCAGGAGGGTGATGAGCACGAGGATGCAGAGCAGCGGGAGGAGCCACCACTTTTTGCGTTCGCGCAGGAAGAGCCAGAGGTCTTTTAGGAAGTCCATGAGGTAAATATAAGAATTTTTGCATGGGGCGGCGCCCTGGGGGGTGTTGGGGTTAGTCGGGGCGCGGCGTCTGCGGGGCGGGGTTAGTCGGGGCGTGGGGCGGGGCGGGGCGCGTCTAGCGGAGGTTGCGCGGGCTTCTCGTAGACGTCGTGGCCGATGACGAGGAGGTCCATTTCGGTGTGCATGAAGCAGCGGTAGGCGTCGGTGGGGGTGCAGACGACGGGCTCGCCGCGGACGTTGAAGCTGGTGTTGATGAGCATGGCTTCGCCGGTTTCTGACTCGAAGGCTTTTAATAACTGGTAGAACATCGGGTTGTCTTCGGGGGTGACGGTTTGGATGCGGCAGGAGCCGTCGACGTGGGTGACGGCGGGGAAGCGGTGGCGGTCTACCGCCAGGGGATGCGTGAGGAGCATATAGGGGGATTCGACGTCCAGGTTAAAATATTGTGCGGCCCTTTCGAGGGTGCAGGCGGGGGCGAAGGGGCGGAAGCTTTCGCGGTATTTGATGCGGAGGTTGAGGTCGCGTTGCATGTCGGGACGACGGGGGTCGGCGAGGATGCTACGGTTGCCGAGGGCGCGGGGGCCAAATTCCATGCGGCCCTGAAACCAGCCGACGATTTTGCCGGCGGCGAGTTCACCGGCGACGACGCGCATGAGCTCGTGGGTGTCGGGGTATTCGCGCCAGATGGCGCCGAGCCGGCGGGTGGAGGAGCGCGCCTGGGCGGGGGTAAAGGAGGGGCCGAGGTAGGGCGGTGGCGCGGCGGGCGTGGCGGGCGCGGATGCTGACGGTCGGGCGGCGGCGAAGTAGAGGTGGTGGGCGGCGAGGGCGGCGCCGAGGGCTCCGCCGGCGTCGCCGGAGGCGGGTTGGATGTAGAGGGAGCGGAAGAGGGCGCTGTCGAGCAGCTTGCCGTTGGCTACGCAGTTGAGGGCGACACCGCCGGCCAGGCAAAGGTTGTCGCAGCCGGTGATGTCGCGGGCGGTGGCGGCGAGGCGCAAAACCGCGGTTTCGGTGAAGCGTTGGATGGCGAGGGCCATATTGTGGTGATGGGGCTCGATGGGGGCTTCGGGGGCGCGGGGCGGGAAGCCGAAGAGGGCGGTCCAGCGGGGTTCGTGAACCATGCGGAGGCCGGAAACGTAAGTGAAATATTCTTGATGGAGATAAAGGGAGCCGTCGGGGTAAAGGGTGCAGAGGCGGTCGACCAGCGTGTTATAAAAGTCTTTGAATTGTTCGGAAGTCTCGTCGCCGTAAGGCGCCAGACCCATGAGCTTGTACTCGCCGGAGTTCACGCGGAAACCGCAGTAGTAGGTAAAGGCGGAATAGAGCAGGCCGAGGGAATGCGGGAAGTGCATTTCACGCAGGAAGCGGATGCCGCCGCGACTGATGTCACCGCGACTGATGTCGCCGCTCTGGGCAAGCCCGGCGCCCTGGCGGAGCTGGTCGCGCCGGCCGATGCCTATGGAGGTGGTGGCCCACTCTCCCACCCCGTCGATGGTGAGTATCGCGGCTTCGGAGAAAGGCGAGGGATAGAAGGCGCTGGCGGCGTGGGATAAGTGGTGCTCGGTGAAGAGCAGGGGTAGGCGGTGCTTATTGAAGGGCTGAACCAGCGCTAGCTCATCGCGGATGACTTTGCGCAGCATCAGTTTTTGCTTCATCCAAACGGGCATCGCCTTTAGGAACGAGCGGAGGCCGCGGGGAGCGACGGCGTGGTACGACTCCAGCAGGCGCTCGAACTTGAGGAGGGGTTTGTCGTAGAAAACGACGGCGTCGAGATCGTCGATGGTGCAGCCGGCGGCTTCGAGACAGTAGCGGACGGCGTTGGCGGGGAAGGACGCGTCATTTTTCCGGCGGGTGAAGCGTTCTTCCTGGGCCGCCGCAATGACCCGGCCGTCTTCCACGAGGGCCGCGGCGGAGTCATGGTAAAAGGCGCTGATGCCGAGAATAGTCATTCGGTAAATGTAAAGCGAAACGCATAAATTTAGGGGAATGGCGAAGCTGAAGATATATGGCTACCCGGACGCGGATGCGTTGTATCCCGTGAGGGACTTCCTGGCGCGCAGCGTAGTGGATTATGACTGGGTGGATTTGAGCGCGCCGGCGGGCGGCGCGGAAGGCGCGGTGAACACAGGCGCGGCGAAGGAAGGTGCGGAGGGGGCGGAGGATGCGCGGATCGCGGCCTTGCGGACGGCGGATAGGGAACAATATGCGGTGGAGTGGCCGGATGGGGTTTGGATGGTCGATCCGACGGTGGAGGAGCTGGCGAGGAAGTTGGGGTGGATACAAAAACCGACGTATGCTGAGTATGATCTGGCGATATTCGGGGCGGGGCCGGCGGGATTGAGCGCGGCGGTGTATGCGGCTTCGGAGGGGTTGAAAACGGTGTTGGTGGAGCGCTATGCGATCGGTGGGCAGGCGGGGTCGTCGTCGCTGATCGAGAATTATATGGGTTTCCCGGAGGGGATTTCGGGAGCGGAGCTGGCGGAGCGGGCACGGCAGCAGGCGCAGAAGTTCGGGCTGGACATCCTCCTGCTCCGGGAAGGGGTCAGGGGGGCGTTTGCGGGCGGTCTTTGGCACGCGGACCTGGCGGATGGGGAAAAGCTGGTGGCAAAGGCCAACATCTGCGCTACCGGTATCGAGTACCGGAAGCTGAACCTTCCCAGGGAAGCGGAGTTCCTCCACAAGGGCGTCTATTATGGCGGCGGAATGAGCGAGGCGTGCTTTTGCGGGGGCAAGGACGTCGTGGTCGTGGGGGGTGGCAATTCGGCGGGACAGGCGGCGTCTTATTTCTCGGGGTTTGCGAGTAACGTCTATATGGTGATCCGGAAAGGGAACCTGTCGGAAACGATGTCCGACTATCTTTCCAAGCGGATCACGCGGGTCGGGAACATACACCTACTGTATTATTCGGAGGTGATGGAGCTCGAAGGAGACGCGGAGCTGCGGCGGGTGCGCGTACTGGATAACCGGGAAGGGACGAGCCGGTGGCTGGAGGTGGCGAAGCTGTTTATCTGCATAGGCGGGCTGCCCAATACGGAATGGGCGAACGGGACCGATATACTCCGCAACTCGCGGGGGTACCTGATCACGGGGGCCGATTTGTGGGATTGCCCCGGTTTTGCGGAGCGATGGACGCGTGACCGCCATCCGTTTGCGCTGGAAACGAGCGTACCCGGGATGTTTGCGGCGGGAGATGTGCGGTATGGGTCGGTGAAGCGGGTGGCCGCGGCCGTTGGCGAGGGGGCGATGGCGGTTTCGCTGGTACATAACTATCTTGCAGAAATATAAACCTATCAAAAATGGAACAACCTGAATTCTGCGCGCACCTCACCGCGATCAAGGAGATAAAGACGGCCAAGGAGCACGTGTGTGAAGAATGCGTCAAGCACGGCTGGTCGTGGGTGCACTTGCGGACTTGCCAGACGTGCGGGGTGACGCTGTGCTGCGACAGCTCGCCGCACAAGCACGCGACGAAACACTTCCACCAGAGCGGGCACCCCGTGGTGTCCTCGGCGGAGGAAGGGGAGCGCTGGCTGTGGTGTTATGCGGATGAGGTGATGGCGGATTACTAGGGCGGTGCAACGGGGCGCGGCGGGATGCAACGAAAATCGCGGTTCCGGTGTCAGACGGAAAATGTTCGTTATGCGGAAATGGCTTTCTTTGCTCGTCCTGGCATGCGCCGCGTGCGCCAAACACCACAATACCGGTACGGTAATCCAGTCCGACGTGGTCGGCAACTGGCGCTGGGTGATGCAGCACAACGATGGCGACTGGGCGGGTAACTGGTCGGGGCCTCCCCTCGGCGACACCCTGACACCCCAACGTACCGGCATACAGGAGATCCTGAACCTGAATGTCGATGGCACCTATTCGGTTGTCGATAACGGTTGGACGGTACAGTCCGGTCGGTATCGGTTTGATACATTGCTTATTCCAGGCGGGCCGGTCGTTCAAACAGGCACGGCTTTGGTCCTGGCATTTATCCGGCCGGGGCAGCTGGATTCGACGGTCAACCATTGGATCGTGGGAGACACGCTGTATACCGATTCGCAGCTAATCACCACCGTTGGTGTCGAAAGCACATATGTCAGGGATCGGGGAGGGATTGAAAACCCCGAATAAGCGTTGTATATTACCCTATGAATGCGTAGGGTGCTTCTCTTCTTGCTGGCTCTGGGACCGGCCCTGACGTCCATGGCGCAAACGCGTCTTCGGACGAGGGGGTTGGATACGGTCGTTACCGTGGACAGCGTCGCGCGCGGTAACGGCGACAGCCTGGGGGTGGGGCGGAAGGCGGTGGAGCTCTCGTTTTTCCTGAAAAATAATACGGCAGATACTCAAGCGGTGTTTATCCACTGCGGTATAGTCGATTTTATCGATGCCTGGTGGAACGGCGTCCACACGCATGGCGGAAACCTCTACCCGGTACAGCGGGGGCGCTCCCAGGCGGAACGGGCCTTTATGACGGCGCCGCTGCGGTTGCTCCCTGGGGAAAAGGGCATGGTGCGGCTGCGGCTCAGACAGGTGGACCCGAACGGCGGTTTTAGCGGGCTGTGGCTGTACTCCACCGATGCGTTGAATGCGGCCTGGGCGGAGGAGTACCAGGAGAATCACGCCTATTATGCCTTTGAGTGGATATTCCAGGGGTTCCTGGTCTTCCAGCTGTTGTATGTCCTTTTCCAGTGGGTCCTGCTGAAGCGGAAGGAATACCTCTACTACTTCTGTTATGTGGGCGTGGTCGCGCTTTACTTCCTGAGCAAGTTCGAGTCGGCGCTCGGGCTGGCGCTCCTGTTCTCCCATTTTCCGCTCCTGAAGATATACCTGGCCAAGACGTTGCTGATCTTCCCGTATTTTTTGTACACGTGTTTCGTGCAGAGCTTTTTGGATATACCCAACCGTTACCCCGCGCTCAACAGGTGGATCGTCTGGATCGAGCGGTTCCTGCTCGCGTATACGGTCTTTGACCTGGCGTTGATCCTGGCGACGTTCAATCCCCGGTTACAGGCGACGTTCTTTACCTTCATCCTGCTGACGCTGTTCCTGCTCAGCACGTCCTTTATCGTCTACCTGCTCCGGCACCGGGAGACGCTGACCTGGTACATCCTCACCGGGAGCTTCGTCGTAGGGATAGGGAACCTGCTGGGACAGGTATTCACTTATATCCAGATATACCGGGGGATTGACCTGGGCATCGAATATATACTCGTCTTCCCACAGGTGGGTATCCTGCTGGAGATCCTTTGTTTTACCGCGGGCCTCGGACACAAGAACCAGCTGGCGGAGGAGGAAAAGCTGCGGAGCCAGGAGCGGTTGATCGAGCAGTTACGGGCCAACGAGGTCCTCCAGAACCGGATGCAGCACATCCGCAACAAGATCGCGCAGGACCTGCACGACGACATCGGTTCGACGCTCAGCTCTATTTCGATCCTGAGCGACCTGGCGTTGAATGACCGCGATCGGGGACTGAGCGAGATCAAGGACAGCGCGATCCTGCTGATGGAGCGGATGGACGACATCGTCTGGAGTATCAACCCGCGGAACGATTCGCTCGAGAACCTCCTGATGCGGGTGCGGCACTTTGCCACGACGCTGTTCGAGGCCAGGGGGATCGAGTACGACATCTCGATCCAGCGGAACATCGACGAGTTGCGGTTGCCCATGGAATTCCGGCAGCACGTGTACCTGATCCTGAAGGAGGCGATTAACAACCTGGTGAAGTATGCGGGCGCGAGCCACGCCACGATCCACGTGGGTTTCGATGCCGCCGTCATGAACCTTTCGGTGACCGACGACGGTCGCGGGTTCGACGCAGGCAGTCCGCCGGAGGGGAACGGGGTGCCGGGTATGCGCCGGCGGGCTGAATTGATGGGGGCGGATTTGCGGATACGATCCTCGGAGGGCGGCGGGACGTCGGTCGGGCTGCGGGTCGCGCTCGACAAATCGGACGCGGTCGACAAATCAGATAAACATCCGATGCCGGGGTAACCCGGTTTTTGTCAAATTTGAACCAATGATCAAGGTAGCGATCGTCGAAGACAACCATATCCTGAGGGGGAGCCTGGCAAGCCTGTTCGACCGGACGGAGGGGCTCCGTTGTGTGGCAACCCTTTCCAACCTGCTCAACGTCAAGAGCGACGTCTCGCGGGCGCAGCCGGACGTGATCCTCATGGACATCGGTCTGCCGAATATTTCGGGGATCGAAGGGGTGCGTACCGTCAAGCTGCACTTCCCATCCGTCCAGGTGCTGATGTTCACCGTGTTCGAGGACGACGACAACATCTTTGACGCGATCCGGGCGGGGGCGTCGGGTTATTTGTTGAAAAAAACGCCGCCCGAAGAGATCGTGCAGTCCATCAAGGATTTGTACCATGGGGGGGCGCCTATGTCGGCGAGCATCGCGCGGCGGGTCCTGGGGTCGTTCCAGACCGCTCCTGCCCCGCCTGTCGACTTTCAGTTGACGGCGCGCGAGAACGAGATCCTGTTCTCCCTGGTGGACGGATTGAGCTACAAGAAGATAGCGGATAAATACGTGGTGTCGATCAGTACGATACGGACGCATATTTGCAATATCTACCACAAGCTGCACGTGAATTCCAAGGCGGAAGCGGTGGCGAAGGTGCTGGGGCACCGGGGGTGAGGCGCGGGGCGCGGCGCGCCGGGGAGGGGTAAATCAGATGTTTATCCGATTGACTGGCGGGGCGGTTTGGCGTCTATTTGACTTCGTAAAAATGTGATGTTATGCGGCCTGCTACACTTTGCTATTGCTCCTTTATCGGGTGGCTCGTTGCGTTCGCCTTCCGCCGGTCGACCGTGGATGCTTTTCATCTGCGGCAGACGATGTTCCTCTACGTCTTGTCCTTGTCGCTGTACGGGATCGATTCGGTCCTGGAGATACGGCCGGAGTACGGCGGCTTGCTTTACCCCCTGCTCTATTTCCTGGGAGGGTTGTTGTTCGTGCTCTGGGCGTTCGGTCTGGTCGCGGCGGTGAACGGGCTCGCGAGGCCGATGCCGTTGATTGGGCGCAAGGCGCAGGAGGTCTTCCAGGGGATACAATCGAGCTAGCGCGGGGGTGGGCTGTTTACTGGAGTAGCCGCCGGACATACCGCTCGATGGCGGCCGGTTTGGTGATGGGGGAAAAACGCCTTACGGGTCTGCCCTCCGCATCCACCAGGAACTTCGTGAAATTCCATTTGATCCGGCGGCCAAACAGGCCGCCGAGCTTGCTTTTGAGCCAGACGAAGACCGGGTGGGTGTGCGGTCCGTTGACGTCGATGCGGGCAAACAAGGGGAAAGTCACGCCAAAGTTCACCTTACAGGCCGACTCCATGGACTCGTTGGTTTCGGGTTCCTGGTTGGCGAACTGATTGGACGGGAAACCGAGGACGACAAACCCTTTTTCCCGGTATTGCTGATAGAGCTCCTCGAGACCGCCGAACTGGGGGGCGAAGCCGCACCGGGTAGCGGTGTTGACGACGAGGACGACCTTGCCCTTGTAGTCGGAGAACGGTTTGGGGACGCCCTGGGGCGTTTCGGCGGTCAGATCGTAGAACGTCATATCAGGAACCTTTTAGACCGATATAGTGCTCGGTATAATCGAGCAGATAAGCGTTGCTCATGAAAAAATCGATACCGAAGATACACCGTTGCTGTCCCGTATTCGTAACGACTGTCTGGTAGAAGGCGCCGTCGGTGGTATAGGAGAAGGAGAAGCCCTCGTTCGTCCGGATGTCCACGGGCAGGCCGCCGGACAGCGTCGTCGTACCGGAAGCCATGTGGGTGTATATACCGAAACCCAGCGGGGTTCCGGTATCCAGCAGGATGTTGGCGTTGCTGACCGTGGTCCCGTTGTAGTCGACCGAGGCGAGCAGGTTGGGGTCGAACTGGCCGCCAACGTCGACCCGCTGCGATTGGAGCGCAAAACCCGACTCCATCGCCGACGTAACGCCGATCGTCAAAAGGGGCGTAGGGGAATAACCCTGGTTGGAGGGTACGGTGGCGCTCCAGCCGACCCTGTTCAACGGGGACAGCAGGAACCCGGCAAATATTCCGTTGGTATAGTTGAAATAGTTGAAAGGGCTCTTGATGCCCGATCGGGTCGTCACCAGGCCGGTGGCAGGAGTGTATCCGGTGGAATAGACGCCCGCCACCCCGTCGCTGGAATTGTCCAGGGCCACCGACGCCTGCGTCTGGTTGTCCACCCCCTTATAGATGATGATGAAAGGCATGCGCTCCGTGATCACGCTCCCGTTCTGGTCCCCGAAGGTCAGGCTGGCGTACGCGATGTTGCCGTAAAACGTCCGGGTCGCCGGGGGATTCCCGTAGGTCGTCTGGACTTTGGCGGAGGTGACGGTGATCCCGTTGATGATGGCCGAGTCCGGGTTGCTGATCACGACGCCCGTGTCGGCAATAGCCGCGGCGGGGAGCACCGAAGTGCCGCTCAGCAGCAGACCTTCCGAGCCGCTATCGAATACGGTCTTGAGGCTGACCGACGAGGTCCCGATCTTGCTGATGGGCAGGTATATCCGCCTGTCGCCCGGGGTCTGGTTCTGTGCGGGTATCAGGTCTATCGTCACCGGTGTGGCGATCGTTCCGTCGTCGGCTCCATTGCCAATGGCGGGTTTGTCCGTTTTACGGCAGGAAAAAATGAGGAGGGATAGGGATACGACGGGAACCAGGAGCCGCTGTCGGTGGATCATACACGGAATATTGATGGAAATTACGGCTTTTGCGGGGGCTGACAAAATTGTCGGTACCTTCGGCTTTCATGCCCGAAATGAACGATTGGGATTGGGAAATAGACGCCGGGAGGCGCTGGTTCCGGTGGGAGCTGGGGGACCTCGGCCGGTACCGGGACCTGCTCTTGAGGCTGGTGCGGCGGGACCTGCTGGCCAATTACCAGCAAACCATGCTGGGCGCTTTCTGGATACTCCTGCAACCCATCCTGACGACCCTGGTGTACTGGGTCATCTTTGGCCGGATCGTCAAGGTCCCGACGGGTAGCGCACCTCCCTTGCTGTTTTACCTGTCCGGGATCATCGTCTGGAATTTCTTTTCGGATTGCCTGAACGGGACGATGTATACTTTTCTGACCAATGCGCAGATGTTCAACAAGGTTTACTTTCCCCGTCTTATCGTTCCGCTGAGCGGGGTGCTGGCGCATGGGGTGCGGCTGGGGGTGCAGCTGGTGCTGTTCTTCGGCATCTATGTCTACTATGCTTTTTCGGGGGCCGTCCCGGCGCCGGGTCTTGATTGGTTTTTGCTTCCGGTGTTTTTTCTTTTGACGGGTCTTTTCGGCCTGGGTATGGGGCTGGCGGTCAGCGTGCTGACCGCGCGGTACCGCGATTTGGATTATACGCTGCAGTTCGTGCTCCGGTTGTGGATGTTCGCCAGCCCGGTCGTATATCCGGCGGGGTTAGTCCACGGGGCGCTGCGGCCGTGGTTCTGGCTCAATCCCCTTACCCCCTTGATCGAGGGGTTCCGGGCGGTTTGCTTCGGCGGGGCGGTGGATTATACATATCTTGGCGTATGCGCGTTTGTGGTGATTTTGATCCTGGTGGGCGGCGTTAGCTTGTTCAAACGCCAGGAGCGCAGACTGACCGACTTTATCTGATGGGGGATACAATTATCAAGGCGGAGGGCGTCTCCAAGTATTACCGGCTGGGGAGCGAAGGCGCAGGGAGGTTCCGGGAGGACTTCGGGCGCTGGTGGAAAGGCGCTCCCCGGGGCGAGGAGGCGCACATCTGGGCGTTGCGCGACGTCAGCTTCGAGATCGCGGAAGGCGAGGTGGTGGGGTTTATGGGCGCCAATGGAGCGGGTAAGTCGACGCTGCTAAAGGTCATCTCGCGGATCACTCAGCCCACGCAGGGGCGGGTGCGCGGACGGGGGCGGGTGGCCAGCCTGCTGGAGGTGGGGACCGGTTTCCACGGCGACCTCACCGGACGCGAGAACATTTTCCTCAACGGACATATATTGGGTATGACGCGCGCGGAAATAGTCGCTCGCTTTGACGACATCGTCGACTTTTCGGGCGTGAGTGCTTTCCTGGATACGCCGGTGAAGCGCTATTCGAGCGGGATGTATGTGCGGCTGGCTTTTTCGGTCGCGGCCCACCTGACGCCCGAAATCCTGATCGTGGACGAGGTGCTCGCGGTGGGCGACGCGGAGTTCCAGCAGCGTTGCCTGCGCAAAATGAAAGAAGTCTCTTCCGAGGGCGGACGGACGGTGCTCTTCGTGAGCCATAACCTCCAGGCGCTGCGGAACCTCTGCCAGCGCGCCTTCCTGCTCGAGAAGGGGCGGCTGGTGGCCACCGGCGAGCCGGGCAGGATCATCGCGCGTTACCTGGAAAAGGAAAACGTCCACTTCCTGAGGCAGGCATACGACGACCCTTTTTCGGCACCGGGGAATGAGGTCATCCGGATCAAACGGGTGGAGCTGATCCCGCAGTTTGTGGGATCGGAAGCCGTCATCGACATCCGGACGCCGCTCGACCTGGAGCTGGAGTTCTGGTATACGCCTCCTTTTGCCGCGGACCTGATCGTGGGCATCCACCTGTTCAGCCTGGCGGGGGATTGTATCTTCGACGTGTCGTCGCCCCGTACGGATGTGTCGGCGGGTGTGGTGTCGGGGCGTTGCGCCATCCCGGGGAATTTTTTGAATGACGGGTCTTATTACATCTCCATCGTTTTCGTCAACAATACCACTACGCGCCTGTTCTATTTCGAGGCCTGTCTCTCGTTCGAGGTGGCGGACTACCGGGAGAATACATCCTGGTACGGAAAATGGATAGGACATGTACGGCCGGATTTTCCGGTGCGGATTTTTCCATCGGCTGAAATTTAGTGAGAACAACATTTCGTACATACGAGATCAGACATATCCAGCGGGGGGAAGAGCCTCCGGCGGGGAGATGCTTTGTGGTGGTGTGGGATGGGGGCGTGCCGGTTGGGCATTACTGGGGAGACCGGGGGGCCGCGGTCGGCGCGGCCGCGGCGAAGCCGGGCGCGAGCGCAACGAAGCGTTCGCTGTCGGTGGTGATTTGTACGCGGGACCGGCCGAAGGACCTGGCGCGGGCCATCGTGGCGCTGCTGGCGTCGGATGACCCGGACTTTGAATTGGTGATCGTGGATAATGCGTCGGTGGGGGACGAGACGGCGGAGGTCGTGCGGTCGTTCCCGGGCGTAAAATATGTGCGGGAGGACCGGCCGGGGCTGGACCTGGCGCGGAATGCCGGGGCGGAGGCGGCGACGCGGGACATCGTGGCGTACACGGATGACGACGTCGAGGTGGCGTCGAACTGGACGGCGGTGCTCAAGACCGCGTTTGCGGACCCGCTCACGATGGCGGTGACGGGGCTGGTCTTACCCAAGGTACTCGATACGAAGGCGCGGTATCTGTTCGAGCGGTATTGGAGTTTTGGAAAAGGATATACGCCGCGGACCTTCGACCATGAATGGTTCCTGGCGCACGACGCGTATAGCGCGCCGGTATGGGACATCGGCGCAGGGGCGAACATGGCGTTCCGGCGCGAAGCGTTCCAGCTGGCGGGGGGATTCGACCCGCGGCTGGACGTAGGAGCTTCGGGGTGCAGCGGGGACTCGGAGATGTGGTACCGCGTGCTGGCGGAGGGGTGGAACTGTCGCTACCTGCCGGAGCTGGTGGTCTATCATACGCACCGGCCGACGATGAAGGGGCTGCGGAGACAATTGTATTACTATATGCGCGGGCACGTGAGCGCGTTGCTGGTCCAATATGAGCGGTATGGGCGGCGCGGGGACCTGCGACGGGTGTGGAAGGGGCTGCCGTTGTATTATGCGCAGCGGTTGTTCAGGGGATGGCGCACGGGATTTACGGAGGTGGCAGGGTGTGTCGCGGGGTGGCGGTATTACCGGAGGACGCCGCGCGTAGAGGTCCCGCGAATCGGGGCGGCGCGGGGGATGGAGGCGCCGCAGGGGGAAACCGGTGGTTTTGCGGAGCGTAGAAAAACGGATGGTGACCTGGTGTCGGTCGTCATACCTTGTTATAACCACGGACATTTTTTGGGCGCGGCCATACAGAGCGTGCTCGACCAGACGCACAAAAATGTCGAGGTCATCGTGGTCGACGATGGGTCTACCGACGACACGGCGGATGTTTGCCGGCGCTTTCCCGGGGTCCGGTATGTGCGGGTATACCGGGTGGGACCGTGCGCGGCGCGGAACATCGGGGTGGCGTATAGCCGGGGGGACTTCCTGATTTTCCTGGATGCGGACGACCTGCTGTATCCCAACGCCCTGGAGGTTAATTTGTATTACTTCGGATACCGGCCCGAGCTGGCCTTTGTATCGGGAGCACACGATCGGATCGATCCCGAGGGACGCCAGCTGGAGAGCCCGGCGGCGGTCGAACGGATGGAGGGGAACTACGGCGCGCTGCTGCTGGGCAACTACATCGGGATGGAAGCAACGGTGATGTACCGGCGGGGGTTATTTTTTCACTATTATTTTGATCCATCCGTAGTATCTTGCGAGGACTACGACTTAAACCTGCGGATCGCCCGACAATTCCCGGTGTTGGGCCATACCCACAAGGTCGCCGCCTATCGCATCCACGGACAGAACCGGTCCGGCGACAAGGAGGCCATGGCCCGATCGGCGATCCAGGTATTACGGAAGCAGGAACCTTACCTCATAACCCCAGCAGAAGAATCGTTGTATCGGCAAGGGCTCGACAATTGGACGGCCTATTACCGTGTATAGTAAACTACCCCATGGCCAGCGAACGCATACCCATACAACCACCGCCTATAAAGCCCGTCGATGACGGACGGGAACGGCCGTTATGGTCCGTCATGATTCCCGCCTATAACTGTACCGCCTACCTGACGCAATGTATCGAAAGCGTGCTGGCGCAGGACCCCGGGGAGTCGCTGATGCAGATCGAGGTCGTCGACGACGCTTCTACGGATGAGGATGTCTGCGGGCTGGTGGCGCGTATCGGCTGTGGCCGCGTGGGGTATTTCCGGCAGCCGGTCAACGTGGGCAGCCTGCGCAACTTCGAGACCTGTCTGAACCGCGCCCGCGGGCAGTGGGTACACCTGCTGCACGGCGACGACTATGTCTCGCCTGGTTTTTATGAGGAGATCGCCGGGTTGTTCCGGGATTATCCGGCGGCGGGCGCCGCTTTTACGGGCTACTACCACGTGGCTTATGACGGGACGATCCTCTATACCAATCCCAGCCTGGGGAACGCGCGGGGGCCGGTCAGCGGATGGCTGGACATCATCGCGCAGGGGCAGCAGATACAGCCTCCATCCATCGTCGTGAAGCGTTCGGTGTATGAACAGCTGGGGGGATTTTTCGCGGTGCACTACGGGGAGGATTGGGAGATGTGGATCAGGATATCCGCCCATTATGAGGTCGTGCGCTCCCCGGCACGCCTGGCGAACTACCGGGTGCACGGGGGCAATATTTCCAGCCAGTACCACGTGTCGGGCCAGAACATCCGGGACATCCAGAAGGTCATCCATATCGTCCAGGACTATCTCCCGCCCGAAAAGCGCAAACGCCTGAAGCGCCTGGCGCGCAAGAACTATGCACTCTACTTCGCGCGTTCCGCCAACACCGTCTACCACGTCTACAAACAACCCTGGTCCGCCCTCCGGCAGGCCTTCAACGCGCTGCGGATGCACGTCAACCCGGTCACGCTGAACCAGGCGTTGAAGGTGTGCGCCAAGGTCATTTTCCGTTATCGTTGGAAGGGGGACAAGGAAGCCTTGCAAATCATCGGGAAGCGGCATAGCTAAAGTACTTCTTCAGCTTGCTGAGGGGTTGCTCCAGCAGGTACCACGAGACGCTGGCGAAAGCCACCGTCAGCAGGAAGTACCAGACCAGGAGCACCGCGGGGTTCACCAGTATTTGCGGCGCCCAGTGGATGTGCGCGTTGTATATCTTCCAGAAAACATACGGCAGCAGGAGGTGGTAGAGATATATGCCATAGCTGATCTTACCCAGGTAAGTAACGACCTTGTGTTGAAGGAACTTACCAAAACCGTTATTGAATCCCCGGCTGGCACCGTCGATCAGCGCCATGGTGCCGATGGAGGCGAAGACACGGTCGATCGCGACCAGGATCAGCTGCTGGCGGGTGACGATCAAAATGATCCAAACGGGCAGCCAGGCCAGGAAAATCGTGGCCAGCAGCCGCGTCCGCGTCTTGCGATAGTATTGCTGGATCGCCAGCAGACCGCCGAACGCAAAGCTATCCATACAGGACGGGGTCAGGATGACCATGGGGACGGTCTCGGTCCTGGCGCCGGGATGGAGCAGGAAAAACGCGATGCGCCAGATGACGCTGGATGCGATGACCGCATAAAAGATTTTGGTGAGGTGCCTGTCGGGTACGAACAGAATTACCCACAGCCAGACGATATAGAACTGTTCTTCCACCGCCAGCGTCCACAGGTGCGACGTCAGGTTGTCCCAGGTCTGGCTGAAGTAGGTCCGGTAGTTGGACAGGTAGAAAAAATACGACAGCGGGTGCGCCCTGACGTCATGACCGCCCCAGGGCATGGCTATCAACAGTATGAGGTAGAAGTAGTAGGCGGGGAATATCCTGAGCGTCCTCCTTACGAGGAAATTATAGGCCGTCCTGCCCATGCTGTCGCCCTTGTGCTTGTTGGTCAGCAGGATGCTCGTAATCAGGTAGCTGCTCAGTACGAAGAAAAACGATATAAACGTCCCCAGGTCGATCGTGAAGGGGATGTTGAGGGTATTGATCCAGCCGTTGTAGTGGTAAAAAAGCACCCCGAAAACCGCAATAAAACGCAGGCCGTCCAACTGCGGACGATAGGTCAGGCTTGGGTTTGGGGCTTTGGTAGTAGCGGCGGTCACCAACGGGTGAAATTAAACGTAATATCGGGAACTTCAAAAGAATTTTATATTGCGGGTCCTTATGAAACAATCGCTTACACTTCTGACGATCGCGGCGCTCCTGGCCGCCTGCAGTAATCCCCGCCCATCCCTGCGGCCACATGGCCGTTGGTCCGACGGCGTCGATGTATTTTTCACGGACTCCGTGGCCGCCGATTATGTATCTTTTTATGGAAGCAATAAAGGCGGGATAAACTTTGAATGGAAGGCTTCGATAAAATCCAACGGAGAAATGGTCATGCTGCCGGACAAGGACAAACCCGAGGACACGGAGTCTGCCATAGACAAGGCAGGCAATCGTCTATCGGTCCGCATCTTCGGACCCGATACGGTTTTGGTGGTTTCGAAGCCCAATGGGACGGCCGTGGATGTTTTCGAGGGCATGCCCGGCGATCCGGAGCTATCCAACATCGAAACAACCCTCAAAACGCGTTATGCCTTGGGCGGCGACTATGTGGACGAAGCCACCGGCAAATCCATTTCCTTTGCAGTCGACGAACCCAAAGTCACCGGCTTTTCCGCGGGCGATAAATACTCTTTTGGCACCCCCTGGGACCAACCGGAAGATATCCAGGATATACTCACCTTCCCCGGCGACAGCGCCTATGCGTTCACGGTGACCGACACCGGCCTGGACTTCTTCCGTGCTTTCAAGGTGGCGGAGGATGGTGACTGGAGCATCGGTGAAAAGGCGTACAGCCTTAGAAGAACCCGTTGGCCGGACCTCTCTGGCGACAGCAAGCTGCAGGGGCATTATACTTTCGCTTCGGGTGAAGTCATGACGCGCGGCATCCTATCCAACTTCACCGCGCGCCAGCGCCGCATTATGCGGAATGAGATCTTTGCGCGGTATGGTTACCGCTTCAAGAACCCGGAGCTGCGGACGTACTTCTTGGCGCAGCCCTGGTATATCCCGTCGGCAGATGACGTTACGGCCCGGCTGACGCCGCTCGAGAAGCTCAACGTGGAGATGCTGGAAGCATACGATAAGCGTTGATCCAGCGCTATCGCGCTACGTCGCGGTGTCCGGTTGAAAAAAAGTGCCGCTATTTCTTCACCCACAAACTGCCCTCCAGGCGGATGTCGCGGGAGGAGCTGCCGACCATGATCCTGAATTCGCCGGGCTCGACGACGCGTTTCATCTGGCGGTTCCAGAGGGAGAGCTGGTCGGGGCCGAGGGGGAAGCGGACGGTTTTGGTTTCGCCGGGGTCCAGGTTTATCCTTACGAATCCTCTCAGGGCTTTATTGGGGGTGGTGACGCTGCCGACGACGTCGTGGATGTAGAGCTGGGCGACTTCGGCGCCGGGTTCGGCGCCGGTATTGGTGATGTCGACGGTGACGCCGGTTGGTGTAATTTTTAGGTTTTTGTAGGCGAAGGTCGTGTAGCTCAGGCCCTGTCCGAAGGGGAAGAGGGCGGAGTCGGCCTCGTCTACATAGCGGTGGTAGGAGGTAAACTTGCGGGCTTCGTATAGGGGGAGCTGACCGACGGAACGCGGGAAGGTGATAGGGAGCTTTCCGGACGGATTGACCTTGCCCAGGAGGATGTCGGCGATGGCGAGACCGCCTTTCTGACCGGCGAACCAGGTCTCGAGGATACCGGGGATGTGGGCGGCAACCCAGTCGATGGTGAGGGGGCGGCCGTTGGAGAGGACGACGACGATGGGTTTGCCGGTGGCGTAGAGGGCCTTGATGAGGGATTCGGCGCGGGGGCTGAGGTTGAGCTCGGCGCGGTCCTTGCCTTCGCCGATCTGCCAGGGCTCTTCGCCGAGGACGACGAGCGTTTTATCGGAGCTTTGCGTCAGCTGTACGGCTTTTTGCCTGTCTTCGTCTTCCCCGGGGTAACCGGTGGTGTCACTTTTATAGTTTTCGGCGGATGTATAGCCTTCGGCGTAGGTGACGTTGGCTCCTTGGTCTTTTAGCGCTTGCAAAATGGAGATGCCGTGGGCTGACGGGCTCGAGTAACCGCCGATGTATTGGCTGGTGGCCAGGGGGCCGATGACGGCGATCTTTTGGGCGGCTTGTAACGGGAGGATGTTGCCTTCGTTCTTCAGGAGGACGACGCCTTCGCGAGCGGCTTGTAGCGCCAGGTCGTCGTTGGTGTGGAGTTTTTCGAGGATGGCCGTGTCGGTATAGGGGTGATCGAAGAGACCGAGGGTGAACTTGACGCGGAGGATGTCACCGGCGGCGCGGTCGAGGTCTTGCGCGGTCAGGGTGTGTCTTTGTAACGCGGTTTTGACGGCCTCGACCAGCGTTTCGTGGGCGAAGTCATAGAACTGCATGTCCAGCCCGGCGGCGATGGATTGGCCGAGGGCGTCGGCGGTGTCGGCGGCGACGTGGTGATCGGTCAGGGTCATCTTGATCGCGCCCAGGTCGGAGAGGACGAAGCCTTTGAAACCCCATTCCTTGCGGAGGACGTCGGTGAGGAGCCAGCGGTTGTCCACGCAGGGGATGCCGTCCCATTCGTGGTAGGCGGCCATGATGCCCATGGCGCCGCCTTCGCGGACGGCTTTTTCAAATACGTATAGGAAAGAAGAGCGGGCCTCGCGCTCGCCCATGTTGACGGGGGCGGTGTTGCTGCCGCCTTCGGGGACGCTGTGGACGGCGAAGTGTTTGGGTTCGGCGATGACGGCGTCCGCGTGGCCGAGCCCCAACCCCTGCAGACCTTCCACCATGGCGACGCCGTTGCGGGAGTTGAGGTAGGCGTCTTCGCCATAGGTTTCCTCGGTGCGGCCCCAGCGCGGGTCCCTGGCCATGTCGAGGACGGGGCCGAGGATCATGTCGACACCGTGGGCGCGGGTTTCGGTGGCTATCGTCCTGCCGGCCTGGCGGACCAGCGCCGTGTCCCAGGCGCTGGACAGCTCCAGGGGGATGGGGAATTCGGTGGAGCCTTTGCCGGAATAGCCGTGGAGACCTTCTTCGATAAAGAGGACGGGGATACCGAGACGGGTGCGCTCCATGGCGTAGCGTTGGATTTTATTGGCGAGCGAGGCGCTGAGGGGATAGAAGTCGTGGATGGAGCCGATGCCGTGGACACCGATGGAGGTTTTTACTTTTTCTTCGTTGTAGGCGCTTGCTTCATGCCCGTCCATGTCGGCGACCTGGTGGCCCCAGTACATGTCGAGCTGGCGAATCTTTTCGTCGGTGGTCATGCGTTGGAGGAGGTCGCGGACGCGGTCCTGGATGGGAGCACGCGGGTCCTTGTAGGTTGGCGCTCCGGCGCCGTGGCCGGTTTGGGCGGTGGCCGCGCCGGCGGCGAAACAGGCTATGATCGTGAGACGCTTCATGCTATTGTTTTGGCGGCACCGGCGTGATGATCCAGCGGTTGCCCGGTTTGAAGCCGACGGGGCCGGGTTTGTCCCGCATCAGGCCGTTCAGCTTATAATAGTTTTCCAGTTGACGGAGCATCATCCGCTCGCCGGCGCCGACCTCGATGATGTTCGGGTCCTGGTCGGCTCCATAGCCGCCCAGCGCGGCGGAACGAACGTCGGCGACGTAACCCGGCCAGCGGCCGCCGGACCAGGTGTAACCGAAGAGGAAGGGGTTTCCGCCGTTCAGCGCGATCTTTTGTTTCCAGTCGAGCTGCAAGGTAGAAAAAAGTTCGCCGGGACAGGCGGCGATAACAATGTCGCCATTGAGTATCAACGTCGAAAGATGGACGGGGATGTGTAATGTCTTGTTGAAGCGGCCTGTAAAGGTGAGAGAGTCTTCTGCGAGCTGCATCGACGCATCGGTGGGATGTAAATTTTGCGCCAGCGTGATCGTCTCGTCCGCGAGCAATTCGCCGGTGCGCTCCATGGGGCGGTAGTCCGTTTGGAAGGGGTCGTTCGGGCCGGTGCGGCGGGAGCTGATCATGAGCGGCTCGACGTTGCCGCCGGCACCCTGGATGAACAGACAGTTGACCCGGTTGTCAAAGGCCTCCTCGACCTTTTTGCAGGCGACACCCGGGTAGTCGGCGGAGACCGCGTAGTTGAAACACACCACGTCCGCGTGGCAGGCGTAGTTCATCAGGATGACGCGCGGATGGCCCCGCTGATCCTCGATGCGGATGACGCCCACTTCCGGGTCGACGGGACCGAAGGGGATGCGCTCGGGGTTTTCGGAGGTGTAGTGCGCATCGCCGAACCAGGATTCGCGGGCGTGGCCGTCGTCGCGGACGATCAGCCTGTTAAAGCCGAGTTGGGGGAACGCGCGGTGACCGGCCGCGATGCGGGCGATGAAGAGGTGGCTTTCGGCGTCTTTTATCGCCGCTATGATCCGGTCTTCGTAGAATGCCGTATAGGGATTGCCCTTTTCGAAAGAGCGGCCGCCGTTCCTCTGGGGTTCGGAGTGGTTGTGGCTGGAGCAAAGGAAGACCTGGTCGAAGCCATACGTCTCCTTGCAGATCTGCTCGATGCGATCGCTCGTGAAAACGGCGAGGTCGACGGAGACGAATGCGATCTTTTTGTCAGCGTTTTTTAAGACGAGCACCCGGGCGTATACGGAGTCGTGGAGGGGCTCGTCGCTGTCCGGGGTGATGTTGGTCTTCGCTGTGCCGGCCAGGAGCACTGCGGCGTTGGGCGCCACGGGCGTTTGGGTTTCCGGGTGCGCCCAGATGTCCTTTATCGCGTCCTCGACGTTTTCCCCCTCGGGGGTTGCGGGGCTGGGGCGGTTGCCGTAGTACCAGCGGCGGTGGTCGAGCGGGGCGCTCATGGTGCGGCCGCCGGGCATTTCGAGGTAGGCGTTGGTGTCGACCGTACGGACCCAGTCGTAGGCGTAGCGCAGCCAGCGGTCACGGTAGGCCCGGGGTTGGAGCGCGAACCAGGTGACCTCGTCGTAGCCCCATATCCAATCGAAACCGCCGTGTCCCTCATTGGGCTGGCCGGGGTGCTGACTCACGCCATAGTTGTCGAATTCGACCAGGTATGGGAGGTGGTCGCAGCTCCAGCCGCTGGGGGTGATGCCGCCCTTGCTGCGGTTGTACAGGCCGTCGGAGAAGCCCAGCTTCAATTCGGCTTTTTGCGGGGTGTCCGGGACCTCCTTGATGCGCAGGGGGAAGGCGTGGAAGTCGAGGAGCAGGTGGCCGTTCTTCATGAGGCCGCCTCCCGGGGTATGCGCATCGAGCAGGACCAGGTGTCGGCGGGCGTGCGCTTTAGCGTAGGCCCGCGTCCGGCTGAACACTTCCGACCAGTGGACCAGGTCGGGGTCGTTGCCGTTCATCAGCTCGACCTGCCCGAAGTGGATGGCTTCGATGCCGAGGTCGATATAGGATTTGGCGAGGAAATAAAAATACAGTTGCGTCTCGGGGCGGCTGACATCCGGAACGGAGGCGCCGGGGCCCCATTGGTCTATGCGGCGGCCATCGGGGTAGAGCATGTCGGCGTAGCGGAAGTTGCGGCGCTCTACCGGCATGTTGAGCGCCTTGAAGGCCCAATCGGGTATGGGGACCTGGTTGACCTTGTCGGTGACGATTTCGAAGATGCAGGCTTCAAAAATGATATCGGGGTCGATGGCGCGGGCCTGGGTCATTTCGGACTTGGCGCGGGCGAGGTTGTCTTCGAGTCGATCTTCCCCTCCCCATAGGCAGAGTGCGCGGCCGACGAACTTGGCGCCGGTGTTTTGGAGCATGCGGAGGTTGTCGGTGAGGTCGCCGCGGCCGTTGAGGAGGCCTTCGACCGTTATCGAATGTTGGAGATAGGCGTCGAGGACGGGGCGGGAGATGGAGCCGTCGAAGGCGTAGGCGCCCGGCGGGTGCGTTTGCGTTGGCGCAGGCGCGAAGAGGTTCGCGGGGACGTAGGGCCCGGAGGTGTGGGGCCGGTGCACGGTGGGGGTTGTGGCGGTGAGGATGAGGGGCACGGCTTCTTCGGGGGTGGAGACAATGCGGAGCGACTTGCAGCGCTGTTTGGCGATGGCTGTGTTGTCTTTGTAGAGGGGGTTCGATGGGCTCGCGAAGTGTATGATCGGTATGCCGGCCAGGGGTTCGAGGTTGTCGAGGGGTTGGACCTTGGCGGTGAGGCTGCGGAGCAGGGGGTTCTCGGCGTAGATGCAGGCGACGCGGTCGGGATGGAGCTCGGCCCAGACATAGGCGTCGCCGGCGCCTTCCATGACGGGTTTTGCCGAGAAGCCGTGGCGGACGAGGTAATCGTAGACGGCGTCCCATTCGGCGGGAACGGGACCGTCGGCGTTGGTGCCAACGGGGCCGGTGACGATGGCGTAGCCCTTGGCCAGGAGGGCGAGGTCGACGGAGGCAGAGTCGGGGAAGTCGCTGCGGAAGACCCACGGGTGGCCGGGGGCCCCGGTGTTGGGCGCGATAACGGTCACGGTTAGATGTAGACTGTCGAGGCCAAAGCTATAGCGGCGATACGAACCGTTAAAGAATGGACCGCTGCAAGTGATGTACGCGTCGTCTGCGGCGTAATAGCGTTGTTCGGAGCGGGTCCCGTAGAAGTTGCGGACGGCGACACGGGCGGGCGCCCACGCGGGGGACGGCGGCGCGGTCTCGTTGAAGCTTTGCACCATGAAATCGGCGATGGGCTTGGGGTCGCGGAGGCTGTGGGGGTGGTGGCCGTAGCCCTCTTTGTACATCACGGAGATGCGGCCGCCCCATTGGCGGTAGAAGGCTTCTATGGTGCGGGTGCCGTAGAGGGGTTGGTATTCGTTGTTGAGTACCCAGGACGGGTCGCCGAGGATGGGGTCCATGGTACCGCAGACGTGGAGCAGGGGGACGTCGGCCTTTGCGAGCTTCCAGAGGTTCATCAGGCTTTCGCGGCTGATGGCGGGGTTGTCGGCGTAGATGGCGGTGACCTTTTCGGGGTGGGCCGTGGCCCAGGCGAATTCGTTGAAACCGCCCTTACTCATGCCGTCGAAGGCGGGTTTGGGGTTTAGGTTGTGTTTTTCCGTCAGGAAAGCATACCAATCGTCCCATCGCTTATCGGGCTCGGGGTTTATAAAGGCGATACACCAGCCGCGGTTGAGGAGCTCGACCTCGGCCTGGGGCTGGTGGTCCCAGTAGCACGCCTGCCAGGACCAGGGATTGCCGGGGGCGGGAGTGCGCGGGACGACGAGGATGCAATGGCGTTTGCCGGGTACGGCGGGGCCGACGGCGTTACCGGCATTGGGGTCTGCCGTGGCGGGTTGGATGTCGCCGGTGGACTCGTCCATGAGGAAGTCGTAGCGGTCGAAGCCGTGCCACGAGGTGTGCGGACCGGTGAAGGTCGTGGACTGGGCGGACGCGGCGTTAATAGGCGCGGCCAATGCCGCGGTCAGCAGGAGTAAAAGGAGTTTATTGCGCATGACCCCATTGTTTATTGGGCGTGGGCCCCATGACCAGCTCGAGCGTACCGCCGGCCTCCAGCTGGGCGTGGGTGAACCAGGGGGTGTTCAGTGGTTTGCCGTCGAGCGTGGCGGATTGGATGTATTTGTTGAGGACCGAGGCGTGGTGGGCAAGGATGGTAAAGGTCCTGCCGTTGTCGAGCGTGATGGAGACCTTGCTGAAGACCGGGCTGCCGATCGTATAACGCGGCTGGCCGGGCGTCATCGGGTAAAAGCCCATCGACGAGAAGACCACGAAGGCGGACATCCCGCCGCCGTCTTCGTCGCCGGGGATACCAAAGATGTTATCCTTGAACCACGCATCCAGCAGGAAGCGGACGCGCTCCTGGGTCTTCCACGGGGCGTCGGTGACATTATACAGATACGGGATGACGAAACCGGGCTCGTTGCCCATGGAGTGCTGGCCGGTGAGACCGGTGGCGTCGGGGAACTTGGACCAGAATTCGTACTTCGACCGGCCCAGGTCCGCGCGGAAAAGCTCATCAAGGCGGTTTTCAAATGCCTTGCGGCCGCCCATCAGCTGCACCAGGGCGGGGATGTTTTCCTGGACCTGCCAGAGATAGGTCCAGCCGTTGTTTTCGTCATAGAATTCGCGGCCGCCCATCCCGCCGTCCCAGGCGGGGTCGATGTCGATGAAATGGCCCTGAGCGTCCCTGGGCATGAAGAATCTATTGCTGCTGTCCCAGAGGTTGCGGAAGTTACCGGCGCGGGGGGCGAACTGCGCGGCATCTTCTTTTTTGCCGAGGTCGCCGGCCAGCTGGGCCAGCGCCCAGTCGTCATAGCTTGCGCCCAGGGTAACGGCTACGGCCTGGCGTTTTTCGAAAGGATGTACTTCGGGAACGGTTTCTTTTTCACCGGGGTGCAATGCGGGGAAATAGCCGTTTTTGTAGTAGAAGTCGTCGAGGCTCGTCTTATCGCCATTGCGCCAGGGGAGCATGGTGGCCTGGGTCGCGTTCTTGCGCATGCCGGCGTAGGCGGTTTCGATGTCGAAGCTCTTTAGCCCCTTGCGCCACGCGTCGAGGATAACGACGGAGGAGTGGAAGCCGTTCATACAGGGGTTGTCGCCGAAGAGCACCGGGAAGGTGGGCATCCATCCGCTCTGCTGGTACATCCGCACATAAGACTGGAGCATGTCCTGTTCCTGGCCCGGGTGCAGGATCATCCGCAGCGGGTGGAGCGCCAGGTAGGTATCCCAGGACCAGTCGTCGACGTAGAAGGGACGCGCGTCCTTATGGATATTGTTGTCATAGCCGCTGTAGTACTGACCGTCTTCGGTGATGTCGACCATCCGCTCATGACACCGGTATAGGGCGGTATAAAACGACCGCCTTTGCGCAAGCGTCCCGCCTTCTACCCGAATCTGACCGGCAACGCGGTCCCAGGCGCGCTGGCCTTCCGCCTTGAGCTGGTCGAAGGGTTTTGCTTCTTCGTCGTAGTTCTTTTTGGCCTGCGCGGGGCTGACGTAGCTGATGGCGTAGCGGAAGGTGAGCGCTGTCGTTCCCGTAGGGAAGGTGATCGCGGCCTTGTTGCCGTCGGTTTCGCTTTTGCCGGCTGCGCTGAAGACGCCGTACATATAGACCTTGATGTCCCCGTGGTACGTCTCCATCGCCGTGACGGTTTTACCGTCGGGGAAGCTCCAGCTGGAGGGACCGTCGTTGTAGACGCCGAAGAGGAGCATGGCCTTCCTGGCGGGGAAGTGAAAACGGTAACAACCGACCTTGCGGCCGGCGGTGAACTCCAGGGTGATGTCGTCGTCCAGGAGCAGGGTCGAGTAATACCAGGGGCGGTTGACCTCTATGTTGTGGTCGTAGGCCTGGAGCTCGTCGCGGTCGCCGGTGATGGACGGCTTGAGCGAAAAGACCTGGCCCAGGCGGTGGGAGACGATACAGAGCGGGAAGCTGCTGATCTGGTCGTCCATATAGTCCTTGCGCTGCGGCGTAAAACGGATCAGCTGATTCGGCAGCTGGACGGTGGGGCGGGTGGGTTCCAGGAGGCGGCCGACGTTGCCTATCGTGGGGTCGATGTAGTCCGCGGCGGAGACCGCGGAGGCGCCGGCGGAGGGCGAAGGGGCGCTTTGTTGCGCGGAGGCAGCAAGGTAGAGCGTAAGGGCGGTCATCAAAACAAGTCCATGCTTCATTCGTGCATATTTTAAGGGTGGGTTCTTGGGGTGTCGGGCCGCTCCGCGGTAGGTCTTTGCGCGTCGGGCCGCTCCGCGGCGGGGCGTTCGGGCATCGTCATCGTCAATGGCTCTTCGTGGCGGAGCATGCGGGCGGCCTCACCGGTGAGCCAAAGGTAAGTATCCGAGGGTTTGCCGTCGAGGTGGAGGAAGGCGACCTGGGCGGTGTCGGCGGGCGGGCGGTCGGTGACCTTGAAGATCGCGGTGCCTTCGTTGACCTCGTCGAACATGGCGACATAGATCATGCCGGCGCCGGAACGGATGGCGGTGGACAGCTGCTCCCAGTAGAAGCGGCCGCCCTGGCGCGGGATCGAGCCCACGGGTTTTACGTCGTCGGGGAATTCATAGCGGCTGAGGTTGTGCCAGCTGAATCCGGGGCAGACGCAGGGAACGTATTCGACGTGGTTGGCGGCGCACCAGGCCTCGTCTTCGAGGACCTGGTCGCGGTAGCGGTCCATGTCGTTGTGGAGCAGGGGGGAAAAACGCTGAACCGTCCAGGGGAGGACCATGTCGGCCTGGCGGATCAGCGTGTGAAGATAGGGATCGTGGATACAGTCATTGTCGAGTGTCCTGAAGGCCGTCGGCACGCCGAGCATGACGGCGCAGTGGCCATAGACCGGGTCGTTCTTCAGGAAGTCGATGAGGCGTTCGAGCCCGATGTTCCGTATGTCGTACGGCCGGTCGGGAAAACCGATGCCCCAGATCACGACAACGGGTTTGCCGTCTTCGTGGAGATAGGTATTCTGGGCCGCCTGTCGTGTGACCTTGATCGAGTCGACGAGGTACTTCCAGTCGGAGATGATCGCGGAGCAGTCCTCACCTTTGCCGCGGAGGCCGCTCAGGTCGTACATCACGGCGATGGCGCGTTTGTATTTAGAGGCGGCGCTCAATGCGTAGGTCAGGACCTGCGTGGCCTCCCTCCTACTTTCCCCGGGGTTTACGCTGCCGTAGAAGCGCTGCATGAATACGCCGTCGACGCCGTATTGCTGCATCCACTTGAAGTGCAGGTCGACAGTGCTTTCGTCGAGCGAGCTGAAGAATTTTGCGCGCGTGCCGTCGGCATTGAGGAAAGGGGTTTCGTAGGTCTTGGCGTATTCGCTGACGTCCGGCCAGGCGTCGATGCCGCTGCGCTCGGGGGTGCCGTAGACGAACCGGTTCCCTTTTGAACCGTCGCCTTCCGCGCGGAACCAGCCTTGATAGCCGGCCATGATGAGTCCGTGATACGTGGGATAAAGGGTTGTTGCATTATGCCGAAGCTGGCCCTGGGCGAACCCGGGGCCAGCTATCAGCAGTAACGAAGAAACCAAAACGTAGAGAATCGCGAGTTTCATGCCTATCTAAAGTTATTGTGCCTTGCGTTGTATGGGGCGTCGCGCCGGGGGGCGCGCCGCGTGCGCTAGTAACCGGGGTTCTGGGCCCAGTTGGGATCTTTTAGCATATCGGTTTGGGGTATGGGCGAAATATACCGTGTGTTGATGTCGACGTTGGAGGGCACCGGGTTCTCCAGGGGGCTGCGGACCGCGAGGATTTGCGGGAGCAGCTGGAGGCGCACGATGTCGTACCAGCGGACGCCGTTTTCTCCGGCAAACTCGTATGCCCGCTCGGCAACCACGGAATCGCGGAAGGCCGTCTGTGAAAGACCGGTGACGAGGTTGGGCTCACCGGCACGCGCACGGACCAGGTTGATCGCGGCGTAGGCAGCGGCGGACGGGCTACCCCCAGCCATGTCGGACGCTTCGGCGAAATCCAGGAGCACCATCGGATAGCGGATGAAGTCCTTGGTCTTGTTGGTGCTGGGGTTGATGCTGGCGATACTGGTGGCGGTTTCGATGACGCCATCGCCGGCCGCGGCGCGGAATTTCTTATAGTACGGGTGACCCGCGTGTGTAAGGGTTGAGTTCCAGGGAACCAGCTGGTACGACTTATCGGGCTGGATGAGCTTGATGGTGTCGTAGAAGGTCTCGTTGGAACGCTTACACAACGGACGGTTGAGGTAAAAATTGATTTCGGGGTAGTAGTCGTCCCATCCGCTGGAACCGTTGACAGCCACCTCATCCAGGGGTACGCAGGATGATCCGAGGGTACGGTTGGGTACGCCACCGGCCACGTTGAACTGGAGGCCGAAGACCGCCTCACTGTTGTTGTTGGTAGTGAATACCGTACCATAGTCGGGGACCAGGCTGTATTGGGCGGCGTTGATGACGGAATCCGCTTCGGCGGCCGCAAGCGCGTTGTAGCTGGGTTGATTCAGCGGCCAACCGGTCATCGTCAGGTAAACGTCGGCCAGGAGGGCGCGCGCCGCGTTCTGGGTTGCCTTGCCGGGTTGGCCGGGAAAGCTCGTGGGCAGCCAGGCAATCGCTACCTGCAGGTCGCTGACAATTAACGCATATACGTTGGCCACGGAATCCCGCGGGGGCCGGGCGGTGGCGTCGATGGGCCCGGTTACGATGGGTATGGCGCCAAAGGTGCGCACCAGGTAGTAATAACAGAATGCCCGCAGGAACAGGGCCTGCCCCGCTGATTGCTGTTTGAGCTGGTCGGTGGTACTGACGTTCTGGTAAACGGCCAGGACGTTGTTGGCCTGGTAAATCGTTGCCCAGGGGCCCTGCCATTCGGCGAGCATGCCGCTGTTGGTGGCCGTACCGTTGAGCTCGTCGTACTCACGGAAGGGTTGCTTGTTCAGCCCAGGGTCCGTGGTCAGGTCGTCGGCGCCAAAACAGGACGTCATCTGGGAGGTGTAGCCAAACGAAAAGTCGGGCGTCAGCTCGGTGTAGATGGCAGCCACGGCGGCGTCCAGGTCGGCCTGGCTTTTATAGTATTGCGAGGGCGTAAGGTTGCCCTTGGGATTCTCATTCAGCTTCTGACAGCCCGTTACGACCGCGATGGAAAGGAGAACCAGTATGGAAGATCGTGTGTTCATTGCTTGTTGTTTTTGCATAAACATTCATTAGAACGTGGTCCTCAAACCGAAGGTGTAGGACCTGGGCACCGGGATCAGGCCGTTTTCCAGCCCGGCGGTAAAGGTGCTCACGGTATTCTGTACCTCCGGATCATACCCCGGGAACTTGGTGATACAGAACAGGTTTTGTCCGCTCACATAGATTTCCAGGTTGGACATCCGCCAGCGGCCGATGAGGCTTTGCGGCAAGTGGTAGGTCAGGCTGATGCTGCGCAGCTTGATATAGCTGCCATCATAAACCCAGCGGCTGCTGTTGATGGCATTGTTGCTGGTCTTGCTGAATGTCGGATTGTTGGTCTCGTTGGTCGGAGACCACATATTCAATGCATCCACGGTGGTCGGGTTCTTCTGGTCGCCCACCCCGCCCCAGGTATAGGCGATGGTTTCGGAGAAGACCTGGTTTCCATGGGTACCCTGCAACATGAAGTAGAGGTCGAAATTCTTGTAAGAAAGGGTGTTCGAGAACCCAAAGGAATATTTGGGCAGACCGTTGCCGATCGTGGTTTCGTCATTGGCGTCGATAACCTTGTCGCCGTTCACATCCTGGTACTTGGAGTCACCCGGTTTGTTGCCGTAGACCGCGGCTTGCTGGGCCTCGCTTGTCTTCCAGGTGCCCAGGAAGTGGTAGCCATAGAATTCGCCCATCGGCTTGCCCACCTGCAGGATCTGGAGATTCCCCTCCGGCGATCCCACGCCGCTGACCAGGAGGTTGTTGTTATCGCCCAGGTCGAGGATCTTGTTCTTGTTGAACGATATGGTGAAGAAGCCGTTCCAGGTGAAATCCCTGGTTTTGACGGGTGTGCCGCCAAGACCGAATTCAAGGCCTTCGTTCATCATCTTACCGATGTTGGCGGCGTAGTTTTGACCGCTGTTATACCAGGGCGCCTGGATGGAATAGAGGAGGTTGGTGATCTTCTTATGATAGGCGTCCGCGGTAAAGGTCAGCCGCCCGTTCATAAAGGAAGCGTCGAGCCCTACGTCCGCCTGGGCGTCGTCTTCCCATTTGAGGCTTTTGGATACCGGGCCACCGAGCGGTGTGTACCGCGTGGCGGTGGTGCCATCGTAAAAATAACCGCTGGCATTCTCGATGCCACCGACCTGGACTTGCGGGATGGTCGAATAAGCGGGAACGGCCTGGTTGCCCGTGATGCCGTAACCGCCCCTCAGCTTCAGGTCCGAGAAAAGCTTTTGATTGGCCATGAAGTTTTCCTTGCCGATGTTCCATGCCGCACCAAAGGACGGGAACAGCGCGTACTTCGTGAGCAGGTGGGAGGAACCGTCATCCCGGAGTGTCGCATCCAGCATATACCGGTCCTTGTAGGCGTAGTTGACGCGACCCATGTACGACTGGAGCGCGTCCTGGGTATACGTGGAGGCCGTGGTCTGGGTAGCGCCCAGGCCGAGGTTGTAATACCCCAGGTAGTAGTTGGACAGGTTGACGGACTTCGAGGTTTGACCGAGCGTCAGGCCGTTGGCCTGCTCATACAGCGCGGTCACCGTCACCGAATGGTCGCCGAATACCTGGTGGTACGTCAGGAAATTACTGTTCTGATAGCTCCGGCCCCTGCCCGATTGTATCTGGGCATAATCGGTGTGCTGATTGCCATTGCCGGTATTGGGTCCGAACACGGACTGGTTGAAGTTCCAGCCCAGGCTGTAGGTGTTGTTGGTGGTAAAGGTGAGGGTCTTCAGGATGTGCCAGTTCAGCACACCCTGGGCGGCGATGTTGGTCGAATTCCCGTCCACCGCCTGGTTGGTGGCCTGGGCTATGGGGTTGTACTGGATCGAGGCGTAGGGCGCCGACGGAACCCAGTTCCCGGCGCCGTCCTTGATGGTCGCAATCGGGTCCCATTGGAAGGCCTGTGAGAAGGGATCGGTCAGGTCGCCCGGGTAGCTGTTGTTGTGGCTTTGGGGCAGCTCGCCGTAGACGTTGAACTGCACGTCTATCTTTTTGCTCACTTTCACGCCCACATTGCTGCGGAAGGTAGTGCGCTTGTACCATTGGTTCAGGATAAGACCCGGTTGATCCAGGTAGCTCATGCTAAAGAGGTAGTTGACGTCTTCGCTGCCGCCGGACAACCCGAGCTGGTAGTTTTGCACCCACGGTTTGCGCTGCAGGGCCCGTTGCCAGTCGGTACCGGCGGGGTGCAGCTGGAGCGAATCGATGTAGGCCTGGGTAAACGATGCACCGTTGCCATTCATCGAGTCCTGGAGGTTGACGGTCTTGGCAAACTGGTAGGCGTTCATCAGCTTTAGCTCCTTCGGCATCTGGTCGTTCTGGAACCATGTGCTGAAACTGATCCGGGCTTTGCCGGGATGGCCCTTTTTCGTCGTGATCAGGACCACACCGTTGGAACCACGTGAACCGTAGATGGCGGTGGCGGAGGCGTCCTTCAGGATCTGCATGTCCTGGATGTCGTCCGGCGACAGGGATTCGATGTTGCCGCCGATAAAACCGTCGATGACATACAACGGATCATTCCCCCCGGTGATGGAGTTGTACCCGCGGATGCGAACGGCAAAAGGATTCCCACCGGGTTGCCCGCTGTTTTGGGTAACGACGACCCCCGGTGTAGTCCCCTGGAGGGCGTCCTGGGTCTGGGTGATCGGCCGTTTGGCGATGTCTTCGGACTTGACCGTGCTGATCGCGCCCGTTACGTCCCTTCTGCGCTGGCTACCATAGCCGACGACGACGACGTCGCTCAGGACTTTGGTTTCGGATTTGAGACCAATGTTAAGCGTTCCCCCGGGCGTACCGGGCAGCTCCATGGTGGTGAAACCGACAGAGGAGATGACCAGGATGGGATTTGTCTTGTTCCCGGGGTCGATGGAGAAATTTCCCAGTGCGTCGGTTGTGACGCTGGTACGGGTACCTTTGACGTTTACGGTCGCCCCGGCTATGGGCGATCCGTTCTCGTCTGTTACCCTCCCTTTGATGGGCGTCTGTTGGGCGTAGGCAGCAAAGCCACACACCAACAGTAAGAGTTGCAGGAGCAATCCTTTCATATAACAGCAATTGTTGGTTAAAAAAATTTTAACGAAGTAAAGCGGGGTAGCCTAACGGAAACCCTAATAATGCCCTTAATAATGGACTAATTGAAAAAAAAGTTCACGCCGGTGGCGGCTTTCGATGCCACCATGTCGCTAAGGAAGAACCCGTTATGTTCATTAACGGCCCAAAAATCGCGGGGGCCAGACCCACGGTTGCCAACTTACCAAGCTTAAGGGCGATGCCGGAGGCGAGGCCGCCGTTTTGCATGCCTACCTCCAGGGAGATGGTCCGGGCGTCACGCTCGGGGAGTTTCAGGAGCTTGGCGGCACCATAGCCCAGGGTGTAGCCGGCTACGTTCTGGAGTAGAGACGCGGCTATCAGTAACAGTCCTACGTCCAGAAGGCTGTCCCTGCCTGCCGCCGTGATCACGACGATGATCAGGGTGATGCCGCCCATGGAAACCAGGGGCATCGCCTTGTCCAGCCATTTTACCTTCCCTTTTACGACATAATGGAAGGCCAGCCCGGCGGCGATCGGGAGAATGACGATCTGGGTGATGTCCCAGGCCATGGCCCAAAAGTGGACCTCGACAAACGAACCGGCCAGGTAATGCATTAATAAAGGCGTCAGCAGCGGAGCCAGCAGCGTGGACACCGTCGTCACCGACACCGACAATGCCAGGTTCGCCCGGGCCAGGTAGGACATCACGTTTGAGGCCAGGCCGCTGGGGCAACAACCAACAAGGATGATGCCCGCGGCGATCTCCTTTGGAAAATGGAAGAGGCTGGCGATGGCAAAACTGATACACGGCATGATCGTATAGTGGCAAACGACACCGATCAATATTTTTTTCGGCGTTTTGACCACTTGTTTGAATTCCTTCAGGCTAAGTTCCGTGCCCATGCCAAACATGATGAGCTGGAGGAGCGGGAGGATGAGCCTGGAGAGCTTGAAATCGCCCACGGTCGTGAAATACTGCGGGTAGTACATCGCCAGGCTGACGGCGGCGAAGATCAGTACGGTGAACGAGAAGCCTTTGAGGTGCTTTTTTGTTCGGAGCGCGATGGCGACGGCAAGGAAGGCGACCATGAGTATCCAACCCGTCTTGCTCGTTTTTTGAGGGAGGGCGAAGGCGATATAGTCCCCGCCGGGCTTCAGACCGCGGCCGCCGCCGCAGGCAAGGACGATGTATTGGGTGCCGTTGATTTCGTAGGTGATGGGGGTGGCGAAGCCGGCTTCTGGGAGGGGGTATTCCCAGAGTAGTTTGCCGGTGTTCTTGTCGAATGCTTTTAGCGTTGCGTCGCGGGTACCGGCGATGAAGACGAGACCGCCGGCGGTGACCAGGGGGCCGCCGTAGGATTCGGTACCGGTGGGCTTACCGAGCTCGGGGTATTCGCCCAGGGGTATGCGCCAGCGATAGTCGCCGGTATTGAGGTCGATGGCGTTGAGGGTGCCCCAGGGGGGCTTGATGGCGGGGTAGCCGGCGCTGTCGGTGAGCTTGTCCCAAAGTTTGCTGACGTAGCGGGGTTCGTAGGGGAATTTCGCGTCGCGTTTCGC
>NZ_DATJIY010000259.1:0-9517 GCF_035492835.1 Dinghuibacter sp. | reverse complement strand
GCGGGGCACCGCAAAACGCGGTAAAAAGGTGTAGCACCCCTCGACTATTCCGGGCACGCCGTCAGCCAGCGGACAAGTAGCACCCCTCGACTATTCCGGGCACGCCGCTAGCCGGTGGACAAGTAGCATCCCTCGACTATTCCGGGCACGCCGCCGGGCGGTGGACAATAAAAATTCAAATTAATTCAATAGCTCGATGATCCCCGCGATGCCTTGTCCGCCGCCCACGCAGGCTGTGACCATGCCGTAGCGCTTGCCCAGGCGGCGCAGCTCGTGCATCATCTGGATGGTGAGCTTCGTACCGGTACAGCCCAGCGGGTGACCCAGCGCGATAGCGCCCCCGTTGATGTTGACGATCTCCGGGTTCATGCCGAGTTCGCGGATGACGGCCAGCGACTGGCTGGCGAAGGCCTCGTTGAGCTCGACCAGGTCGATCTGGCTAAGGGACATCCCGGCCTGCTTGAGGGCGCGGGGCACCGCCGCTACCGGCCCGATCCCCATGATACGGGGATGCACACCCGCCGAAGCGCAGGAGACAAGGCGGGCCAGGGGTTTCAGCCCGAGCTCTTTTACCATGTTCTCCCCCATGACGACGACGAATGCGGCGCCGTCGCTGGTTTGGGATGAGTTACCCGCGGTAACCGAACCGCCGGCGGCAAAGACCGGTTTTAACTTGGCCAGGGCCTCGATCGAGGTGTCGGCGCGAACGCCTTCGTCGGTATCGACCACGTAAGATTTTTTCTCCCGCTTGCCTGCGGCGTTCACGAACGTGTCCTCGACGGAGATGGGGAGTATGCCGGGTTTGAAATAGCCCTGTTGTATGGCCACCATGGCCTTTTGATGCGAACGGAGCGCGAATTGGTCCTGGTCCTCGCGGGAGACGTTGAACTCCCTGGCCACCGCTTCCGCGGTAAGACCCATGCTCAGGTAGTAGTCTGGCGTGGTGGACGCCACCGACCAGGCCGGAACGGTTTTCCACCCCGAGGTCGGTACCAGGCTCATGCTTTCGGTGCCACCCGCGATGATGCATTCCGCTTGTCCGCTGCGGATTTTTGCCGTGGCAATGGCGATCGTCTCCAGACCGGAAGCGCAATAACGGTTCACCGTCATACCGGGCACGTCTATACCCAGCGCGCGTACCGAGATCATACGGCCGATCTGCAGACCCTGCTCCGCTTCGGGGACGGCATTCCCCACGATCAGGTCGTCCACCCGGTGCGGGTCCAGCTGGGGTACCGATGCCAGGACCCCCTGGATCACCTCCACCGCCAGGTCGTCCGGACGGTAAAAACGTAACCCCCCGCGTTTGGACTTACCCACTGCCGTCCTGTATCCAGCCACGATAAAAGCGTCTTGCATAAACTAGTCTGATTGGTCCACCTCAAATCTACAAAATTTCCAGGGGCCACCCAACTGTTCTATCTTCGCCCTCCGATGATGTACGCACTGCTCCGCAAGATCCTGTTCCAGTTTTCCACCGAATCCGTCCATCATTTCGCCATGGATTCCCTCCGCGTCGCCGGTGGCGTTCCGCCCATGCGCGGCGCCCTCCGGAGCGCCTACCGGTCTGAGCATCCGGTCACCGCATTCGGGTTGGCATTCCGTAACCCCGTCGGGCTCGGCGCCGGTTTCGATAAAAACGGCCGCTATCTTTCCGAGCTGGATATCCTCGGCTTTGGCTTTGTCGAAGTCGGCACCGTCACCCCGCGCCCCCAACCCGGCAACGACCGCCCCCGCCTCTTCCGCCTCCCCCAGGACCACGCGCTGATCAACCGCATGGGCTTCAACAACGAGGGCGCCGCCGCGGCGGCGGGACGCATCCGCGCGTGGCGCAGCCGCACCGGCACATCCGTGGGAGCCGCGCGCACCGGCGCTACGCCGTCAGCCCTCGTCATTGGCGGTAACATCGGCAAGAACAAGGATACCCCCAACGATAACGCCTCCGACGACTACGTCAGGTGCTTCCGCGAATTGCAAGACTGCGTCGACTACTTCGTCGTCAACGTCAGCTCTCCTAACACCCCCGGCCTCCGCGCGCTCCAGGAAAAGGACGCGCTGCGCCGCATCCTGAGCGAGGTGCAAGCCATCAATAACGGCCACCCGTTGTTGTTGAAAATCGCCCCCGACCTCACCGAAAGCCAGCTCGACGACATCATCGACCTCGCCCGCGAAACCCGCCTCGACGGTCTTGTCGCCACCAACACCACGATCAGCCGCGAGGGCCTGACAACCCCCGCCACGACCGTAGCCAATATCGGCGCCGGCGGTCTCAGCGGCGGCCCGCTAAAACAACGTTCCACCGACGTCATCCACCACATCCACACCCACGCCCCGTCGCTCCCAATCATCGGCTCCGGCGGTATCTTCACCGCCGCCGACGCCCGCGAGAAATTCGCCGCCGGCGCGACGCTCGTGCAGGTGTGGACCGGGTTCATTTACGAAGGTCCCGGTATCGTCAAAAACATTTGTAAGGAATTGTAGGTCTACAATGACGTGGGAATCAATTCTTTTGTCTCCTCGTCGATCAGAGGGCTCGCATGGAGCCCAATGAGGATTTGCTCATAATAGACATCGGATATTTCGCCCGAGAATTCGACTCCACCTGTTTTATATTTTTCAGCGAGCTCTTCAAGAGTAAAAATCTCGCAATCGTTACAATCCACATAAGTATCCCTATCAAAAGGGTTACCATCGTCTTTGGGCTTTATATAGACCAGCGTCTCGAAAGGCAGTCCCCTCGATTCAATAAACCGTCTACGCTTTTCAAATTGCGAAGTGCAACATGTAAAGATCAGCAAATCGTTATTTGTCCGCCGGACACAAATAAAAAAATGGGGCGCTGGTGTATTTATTTTCTCTGTTGAGAAAAAATAGACTTTTTTCTCTTCAATGGATTTCAGGAACACATCGATTGGAAGTCTCACTGCAAAGCGGATAACAAGTTCTTATTTTCGATATAGACTTCCTTTGCCAACGCAAGCGATTCGACGGATTCGTTGAAGGGCCCAATAACGTCATCGCTTTTTTCAAAAAAATCCAGCACGTCCATCTCGAATCGGGACGCTAATTTCTGCTTCAGTGCAGATTCATATCGCTTCCATTCGGGAAAAGCGTGGGAGACGTTACTCAATGAAAACGGCTCCATATGCCCGTATACATTAAATACTTCATCAATTGCTTCGACATCCGTCTTTGAAAAGACCTTTAAATTAGGTTCTTTAGTTGAAGCATATTCGTAATCGGATAATACCGTCAGGAACTCTGAAGTATAGTTTAACTCATCATCACTCAGCGAATACTTGTTATGCTCCAGGATGTCTCTTGTCGTGGAAGGAACGGGGCCTAACGGCATTGCGAAGTAAACGTCGCCGGTAATTGTTCTACCGTATTTCCGCAAGTGCAACCTGTCTGAAAGCCAGATAAGCTTTATGGCCTTCATCTTGTTCATCTGGCCACCAGCTTTTCCTGCGAGATAATTCAGTGCTTGAACCGATTTCCTATGATTGAATCCCCTCATTGATTACAAAGGTAAATTCTTTTACAAAAAAGCATACTAATTTGTTTAGTATTTTTTAAGCCGCCTAACAGAGTATACAATTGAAAATCAATTATATAATATGCTACATTCTACTACATTGTACTATCTAAAAAAGTAGCTGGTCACTACCGCGTGACCCCATCTTCCGCCCCAGATGCGCGTACGCCTTCTCGGTGGCCTCGCGCCCGCGGGGCGTGCGCTTGATGAAGCCCTCCTGGATCAGGAAAGGCTCATAGACCTCCTCGAGGGTGCCGGTCTCTTCACCGACGGCGGTAGCTATGGTGGTGATCCCAACGGGACCGCCCTTGAACTTGTCGATGATGGCGCCGAGGATGCGGTTGTCCATTTCGTCGAGGCCGTGCTCGTCTACGTTGAGTGCGCGGAGGCTGTGCTGGGTGATGGCAAGGTCGATGACGCCGTTGCCGAGGACCTGGGCGAAGTCCCGGACACGACGCAGCAGGCCGTTGGCGATACGGGGCGTGCCGCGGCTCCGGCGGGCGATTTCGCCGGCGGCGTCGGAGGTGATGCGGGTGCCTAGGATGGAAGCGGAACGCGTCACGATCTTTTGGAGGGTGTTGGCGTCGTAGTATTCCAGGCGGGACTTGATGCCAAAACGGGATAGGAGCGGCGCGGTGAGCAGGCCGCTCCGGGTGGTGGCGCCCACCAGCGTAAAGGGGTTGAGGTTGATCTGGATGCTCTTGGCGTTGGGACCGGAGTCGATCAGGATGTCGATGCGGTAGTCCTCCATCGCGGCGTAGAGGTACTCTTCAACCACGGTGGAGAGCCGGTGAATCTCGTCAATAAAAAGCACCCCGTGGGGTTCGAGGCTCGTTAATAGCCCCGCCAGGTCGGCGGGTTTTTCAATGACCGGGCCGGAGGTCTCCTTGATGCCGACGCCGAGCTCGGCGGCGACGATACGGCTGAGCGTCGTTTTGCCCAGCCCGGGGGGACCGTGGAAAAGGATATGGTCGAGGGCTTCACCCCGGAGCTTGGCGGCTTTGATAAAAATCTTCAGGTTTTCGACGATCTGGGGCTGACCGGAAAAATCCTCGATTTCCCGGGGGCGTATGTTGTTCTCGAACTCCCGGTCCGCCGGGCTTTGCTGGTCGCTGCCGCTATTAAGATGGGGATTGCTCATATCCGGCTACAAACCTAAGGCTTTATCTTTAGGGCACAAACTTGAGACTATGAACTACACGTTACTCGGCAGGAGCGGCCTGAAAGTATCGGAATTATGCCTGGGCACCATGGGTTTCGGAACAGAAAACGGCTGGGGCGCGGACAAGGAGACCAGCTTCCGCATCCTGGAAGACTACGCCGCGCAGGGCGGGAACTTCCTGGACACCGCCAACCGGTACAAGGACGGCACCAGCGAAAAGATCATCGGGGAATTCATGTCCCAAAAAGACCGTGACTTTTTCGTGGTCGCCACGAAGTATTCCCTCTACGACAACCAGACGAACCCCAACGCCTCCGGCAACAACCGCAAGAACATGATGCGGAGCGTGGAAGGCAGCCTTCGCCGGTTGCAAACCGATTTCATCGACGTATTGTACCTGCATATCTGGGACCTGCTGACGCCTGTCGAAGAGGTGTTAAGGGGTCTGGATGATCTCGTGCGCCAGGGCAAGATCCGTTACGCCGCGATCAGCGACACCCCTGCCTGGGTGGTATCCCAGGGAAATACCCTGGCGACGCTCATGGGCTGGACGCCGTTTATCGCCCTCCAGGTCGAGTACAGCCTGCTCCAACGCACCCCCGAGCGGGAATTGATCCCGATGGCCCGGCACTTTGGTATGACCCTCACGCCCTGGGCGCCGCTGGCGGGCGGCGCGCTCAGCGGAAAGTACCAGAGGGGCGAAAAAGGACGTATCAAACCTGAAAGCAAGCGCCTGGACGACCGAAGCCGGGCCATCACTGAAACGGTTATACAAATCGCGGACGAGCTCGACGCGAAACCGGCGCACGTGGCGCTGCAATGGACGCGGGCGCAGGACATCCCGTGTATCCCCATCGTAGGCGCCACCAAGCCGGAGCAGCTGGCCGAGAACCTGAAGTGCCTCGACGTGCGCCTGACGCAGGACCAGCTCGACCGCCTCGACAAGGCCAGCGCCATCGACCTGGGCTTCCCGGGTGAGTTCTTTAAGGAAGAAGGAGTGCGCACGGGCAACTACGGCGGTTTTTACAACCGCATAAAACCCAACAGGGGCATGGGATCGGGGCAGTTCTCCAGGTAGTACTCACGCTCCGACGCCCTGCAGACACCGGGATAATCGCCCACCAGCCCCTCCATGTCCAGGATGACCTGGAAGTGGAGGTGTGGCGGCCACCAGCCGTTTTCGGGCGGCGCGCCAAAAGAAGCGATGCGGTCACCGGCGGCAACGATATCGCCGGGGGTGCGGCCGGCAAGCGACGAAAGACCGAGGTGCCCGTACAATGTATGCCACACGGCCACCGGCCCCTCGTGCACCAAAATGAGCGTCGCCCCATAGTCCCCCCGGGCCTCGTTAAACGCAAGACTGTGCACCCGCCCGGGAAAAGGCGCAAACACCGGCGTTTCCACCGCGCCCCATATATCCACGCCCAGGTGTAGCCGACGGGGCTCGGAACCGTCGAACAACGCGCTCGACGCGTAGATCGCGCGCAGCTCCGCATAGCCGCCGACGAGATAACGATTGCCCCGCAACCGGTCATCGATAAACGCACTGAACTTATCTAGGTCGCCAAATACCTCCGGCGAAAGACCCGAGGCTGTGGACAAATCGAGCGGCATAATCCGGTCCGATACAGCATCAAAAGGGACAAGCGGTCGAATCAGACCGGAACGAGACATCCAAAATTGAGTGAATGGTTTTGAGCGCATGTAGACGGGCCGTATATTGCAACATTACTAAAAACGGTAATCATGAAGAAAATCTGGATGCTGACCCTGAGCCTATGCTGCTGCGCGGTAGCCACGCAAGCGCAAGTTACACCCCTTTGGCTACGCTATCCCGCCATATCTCCCGACGGTAAAACCATCGCCTTTGGTTATAAGGGCGACATTTATCGCGTGGATGCCGCGGGGGGCGTGGCCACACCCCTGACGATACACGAAGCCCACGACATGATGCCGGTCTGGAGCCATGACGGCAAATACATCGCCTTTGCTTCGGACCGCTACGGCAACTTCGACGTCTTTGTCATGCCCGCCACCGGCGGCACGCCGGTCCGGTTGACGTACAATAGCGCGGGTGACTACCCATACGATTTCTCCCCGGACGACAAAACGGTCATCTTTGGCAGCGGCCGGAACTCGACCGCTACCAGCGTCCGTTTTAGCATTACCCTGTTCAACAACCTGTACAAGGTGCCCGTCACCGGCGGCCGCGCCGTGCTCGTCAGCGCCGCGGGTATGGAAGACGCCCGCTACAACAGCAAGGGCACGGCCATCGTTTTCCAGGATACCAAGGGCTACGAAGACGAATGGCGCAAGCACCATACGTCGGCCGTCACCAAGGACATCTGGACGTTCGACATCGCCAGCGGCAAGTACACCCGGGTCACGCCTTTCCAGGGCGAAGACCGGGAACCTATCTGGGGCGCCGACGACCGGACGATCTATTATCTGAGCGAACAAAACGGCAACCAAAACCTCTTTAAAACCTCCATCGACGGCGCGGCGCCGACGCAGCTAACGAACTTCAAGGACAACCCCGTGCGTCACCTCAGCCGGTCGGGCGACAATACATTCTGTTTTACCTGGAACGGCGAAATCTATACCATGAAGGAAGGCGGCACGCCCACCAAGGTCGCCATCCGCATCGAAAACGACGGCCGGGCCGGCGTCGACCGGAACCTGCCCATCAACGGCAACATCACCGAATTCACGGTGAGCCCCAACGGCAAGGAAATCGCCTTCGTCAGCCGTGGCGAGGTTTTCGTCACGAGCGTCGAGGGGACCCAAACCAAACGCATCACCAACACGCCCCAGCAGGAACGCATGGTCCAGTGGGCGCCGGACGGCCGCAGCCTGGTCTACGCCACCGAACGCGGGGACAGCTGGGACATCATGCGCGCCTCCATCGAACGCGCGGAGGAACCCTACTTTTACGCCTCGACCCTGATCAAGGAAGAGCCCCTGATCGCTACCGAAGCCGAGGAGTACCAGCCCAAGTATTCCCCCGACGGCAAGGAGGTCGCGTATATCGAAGAACGCAATGTGCTCAAGATCTATAACCTCGCCTCCAGGAAGAGCCGCACCCTCCTGCCCGCGGGACACAACTATTCCTACGCCGACGGGGACTGGGACTTCGTCTGGAGTCCGGACAGCAAATGGATCATCACCGACGATTCGCAGGGTCACTTCGGCCGCTCGCACGCCGCCCTGATCAAGGCTGACGGCAGCGGCACGATCCAATACCCGGTCCTTAGCGGTTTTGGCGAGAACAATAACAAATGGGCCCTTGGCGGCAAGGTCATGACCTGGACCAGCAACCTGGAGGGCCGTAAATCCCTGGCCAACCAGGGATCGGCGGAGTCGGACGTCTACGCCGTCTTTTTCGACAAGGATGCCTATGACCGCTTTGAATTGAGCAAGGACGACTATGCCCTCCTGGAAGAAAAGGAGAAAAAGGACAGCACCAAGAAAAAGGACAAGGAGCTCGTCCTCGACCTGAATGGATTGGAAAACCGTAAGGTACGCCTGACCATCAACAGCTCTTCGCTGGCCGACTACGTCCTGAACGCGGACGGCAGCAAGCTCTTCTATCTCTCCGCCTTTGAAAAGGGCTTCGACCTTTGGGTGACCGAGACCCGCACCCACGACACCCGCATCCTGGCCAAGCTGGGCGGCGGCGGCAGCGGTATCGAATTGAGCAAGGATGGTAAAAGCCTTTTTGTCAGCAACAACGGCGGTCTGGCTAAGATCGACGCCGAAAGCGGAAAGATGACGCCCATCGGCATCAACGGGGAGATGGACCTGGACGCGGCCGCCGAAAGGGCCTACATCTTCGAGCACGCCTGGCGCCAGGTGGAGAAGAAGCTCTACGATCCCAAGATCCACGGCATCGACTGGGCCGGGTATAAAGCTACCTACGCCCGCTTTTTGCCTTACATCAGCAACAACTACGATTTCCAGGAGCTCCTGAGCGAGATGCTCGGCGAGCTTAATTCTTCCCATACGGGCGGCCGATACCGGCCGCGCGCCAGCAACCCCGACCGCACCGCCGTCCTGGGGTTGTTCTATGACGAGACCTATACGGGCAATGGCCTGAAGATCACGGAGGTCATCTCAGGCGGACCGGTCGACAAAGCGACCACCAAGGTCAAGGCCGGCGACATCCTCGAAAAGATCAATGGCAACGCCATCACCGACGACGTGGACTGGGCGAAATGGTTGAACCTGACAGAAGGCGACAATACCTTGCTCAGCATTTACGACCCGGCCAGCGGCAGCCGCTGGGATGAGACGGTGCGGCCTATCAACAAGGGCGAAGAAAACGCGCTCCTCTATAAGCGCTGGGTCAAACGCGAAGAAGACATGGTGGACAAGCTGAGCGGCGGTAAGATCGGGTATGTACACGTGGAAGGCATGGATGACGGCAGTTACCGCGAGGTCTTCGACCGCGTCCTGGGCAAGGAAGCCGATAAAAAGGCGTTGATCGTGGATACCCGTTTCAATGGAGGCGGCTGGCTCCACGACGACCTCAGCACCTTCCTGAGCGGCAAGCACTACCTGTCGTTTGCGCCCCAGGGACATCTCCTGGATGGGGGCGAGCCGATGAACCGCTGGCAGAAACCTTCCTGCGTGCTCATGAGCGAGTCCAACTACAGCGACGCTTTTATCTTCCCCTACGTCTATAAGGAACAAGGTATCGGTAAGCTGATCGGTATGCCCGTGGCCGGCACCGGCACCGCTGTGTGGTGGGAATCCCAGATCGATCCCACGATCGTCTTCGGCATCCCCATGATCGCCACCATCGGAAAGGAAAACCGGCC